>JAHFDQ010000118.1 GCA_023248915.1 Archangiaceae bacterium
TTGGGATGAGCGCCCCGGAACGAAATCTGGCGAGCCAAGGCAGGTGACGCTCAACACCCTCAAACGCATCGACCTCGGCTGGCGCGAGAGTGAATACGAGAGGTTCCTCGCGGCACACGCAAGCCTCGTCGTGCCCATTCTCCGAAGCCTCACGCCCGGCTCGATCACCAAAGCTGCGTCGGTGTCGAGCGCAGTGGTTCTGCGCCAGCTCGGCCATGTGGACCTGGTCATCTACGACGAAGGCGAAGCATGGCTCTTCGAACTCAAAGCTGGGCAAAGTGCCGGGGCGGATGCGCTGGCCCAGCTCGCCACCCATGCGGAGGATGCGATTCGCCAATTGAAGGCGAACTTCCCCGATAAGGTGAAGCGGTTTCACGCCGTCCTGGCCGGTACGCAGCGGCCCGGCTCGGTGACCTCAAGCCTGCCTGCGTGGCAAGTCCTCGAGAAGGCGTGTGTAGGCACGTTACGCTCGGGAGCCTGGGCGCCGATTAGCCTCTCCTATGCGACGGTCAGTGACGGGGCCGACGGCATGGGCCTAGTTCTTGCCCGGGACTCGCTTGCGGAGCTCGGGGGACAAAGCCAAAGCCCCGCCCTCGAGTTCCCCGGATGGAATCGCAGGAGAAGTCGCTTCCGCCGGTCGAGCAGCCAGGCTGGACTGACCGCCGAAGTCTTCCTCCTCACAAGACGGCCAGTGTTGAAGCTCTCGATTGATGCACCTGAGCGGACGGAGATTCTCCGTAGCTCGGCATCGGAAGGTCGCATCGACGCGATATCAAGTGAGTTGAGGAAGCGCGGGGAAAGACGGGAGCTCGAGGTCATCTGTCGGCTCGGGCAGCGCTTCGAATGGATTTGCACCCCAGCCGCGAGCGGCGACAGCGGTGACAGCGGCGACAGCGCGCTGCGCGGGCTGGCGGAGCTTGCTGATGACTACATGAAGGTCATCGCCGGCCACCTGGGGTAGTCTTGGCCGCAGTAAGAAGGGTGGGGTATTCCCTTCCGACGATGCCGCCGCCCGCGAAATGGGCGGCGCAGATGTTTCCTGTCGTAGCGCCGCACATGGTTCTGCATACCCGGGCGCGCGGTCGGTGTTCCGGCTTCATTGCGCGAGCGCCCGAACTCGATAGGTCTCAGGAAATGACCGGAGCCGCACGAGGCCTCGGCGACCGTGTCGTGTCCTCTCAACTCGCAGGTCTACGGTGTTCGCTTCGGCAGTCTCCATCCGTAGGAGAACTCCCGCCACGGACTCGACTGAGGCCATACCCCTCTCGATGGCGCGCCAGTGGTCGCGGCTGAGCGAGTCGGGACTGGTGTCCGCCAGGACAAGAATCGGAACGCCAAGCTCCCGGGCGAGCTTATCGAGCACGAGCCCGACGTAAAGGCTGTTGCGCCTTCGGGACGAGCCCCTGCGCGTCAGCCCCTCGAGCCCGTTCACGATGACGAGAGAAACACCGCGGTGCCTGGCCTTCAATCCCTCCACGTCCTCCCGAAGATCGAATGTTGATGCGGGAACGCTGTCGTTGATGAACAGAGGCGAATTCCACAGCCTGCACGCCGCCTCTTGGAAGCTGCACTCCTCGTCAGGCGTGAGCCTGGAATCGCCCACCACCTTCGCTGCGTCGATGCCGGATTCGGCGACGAGCAGTCGCGTCACGCACTCAGCGGCGTCGATGGCCGGGGAGAAGAGCGCGACCACCTTGTCCTCCTTCAAGGAGACGTGGCGCGCAATGCCCAGCGCGAGCGCTGTCTTGCCGACGCCGACTGGCCCGCTCAGCAACACCACCTCGCCTGCCTGTAGACCGCCCAGAAGGCGGTCCAGATCTGGGAGGCCCGTCGATACGCCTGCGACGCCATTCGACGCGCGCCGCGAGTAGACCAGCGAGAGAGTCGGGTCCATGAACTCGGACACCTGGATGAGCGCTCCGCAGTGGTTACGGTTCGCGACTTGCGAGATTCCTTGTTCGCCCCCATCGACGAGATGGCCCAACTCGAGCGCCCTGTGGGATGCCTGTGCGAGAACCTCTCCGCACACGGTCGCGACTCGGCGGCGCGCCGCCCGTCCCTTGACGATGAACGTGCCTAGATGCCTGCCTACGGCGGCGGCGATGGGTTCGGGCAGCTTCATTGGGTTTCCCTCTGTCGCGAACCATAGGGCCCAGGACTGACATCGAAGGCCACGGGGCCGACCGGGTTCGCGCACCCCTCGGCCGGACTCCTTTGCGAGCTGCCGTCTGAAACGAAGAACTTCCTCCAAAACGCCGTTCGCAACCCCGCGACTTGATGGGGTCCTGGTGCCTCGAGCGGGTGCCGAATCGACGGAATCCCGTCGTTTCAATCGGGTTCCCGCAACTCGAGGTCGGAGGGGTGGTCGGCGAAGTCGCGAGCTCTTCGTCGAGAAGCGCTGTGCCGTGCGCGAGCGCCGGAGGCTCGAGGATGCCGGTCGGTCGGGCGGGGGCGCTGGAATGCTGAGCACCCCTCTCTCTACCTGCCAACCCGCGTCCGAGCGAAGCGCTTCAATTCGATCGGGCACCAGCCGACGGGTGGGGACCAAGCGCCTCACGTGGTCTTTCCAGGACGCCAGCCGAGCACGTAATGGGCGAAGTTGCGCAGCCGCAGGACGCGGAATTCGGTTTCCCGGAGCACCGCGCGCGGGGTCCGCTTGCGGACGTGGCAGATGCGCCTGGCTCCGTCCGTGTTGAAGATCCGCTTCGCGCGATGACCCCGAATTGCCGCTTCGAGCGGATTGGTCGGTGTCGGGGCCACGCGGTATAAGGACGGTGGAGGTCGTGATGGCGCGCAGAACCGGGTCTGATTTGCTCCTCGAGCTACTCACCGAAGTTCGAACGATGCAGAAGTCGCAGGCAGAAATGCAGAAGTCGCAGGCGGAAGTGCAGAGGTCGTTGGCGGGCATGGGCGCAAACCTAAACCGCGCAGCGCGGATCATCTCTGCGCTCGCCGACATCACCGGAAGAAACGAGAAACGGCTCGACCTTCACGAGTCGCGGCTTCGCGCCCTCGAGCAGCGCGCGCTGCACTGACGCGGCTTTCTCAGCCCGGCGGCCGGCGGCCCGAGGCGTGAGCGCGCGGCGCGCCGCGAGGGTCCATCTCCTGCCGGGTTCGCCGGTGGTCCGGGGTGTTGCCCGGCAACTCGATGAACTCGCTCATCTCGCACAGCCGGCTGTAGATGCGCTCGCCCACCCGGTCGCGAAGCAGGTCCGAGTCCTTCGCCTGGCCCTTCAAGTCTTCCGAGCGGGTGTAACCGCCGGCGGTCTTCACGGCCTTGCGCGCGGGTTCCAACGAGTAGTTGGACGCGAAGAGCGTGGTCCGCCCGGCGTTGTAGCGCCGCGCGATCAACTCATCGAGCGTCTCCATCTCGAATGGGCTGCCGCGACCCTTGCCCAACTCGTCGATCGCCAGCACCTCGACCTCGGACAGCGGGCCGATGATCTCTCCGCCGCTCTTTCCTTCCTGGAAGCCGCGGCGGATGGTGGCGTAGAGCAGGGAAATCTCGACGTACTTCGCCTGCACGCCCCCTTCGAGCACGAGCTGCGACAGCACGGCCGCCAGCAGGTGCGTCTTGCCGGTGCCGCACGGCCCGGCCAGCACGAAGCCCTTCGGAGGGTTGTCCTTCCGGTACGAGAACGCGAACTGCTTCGCCGCGGTCTTCGCGCGGTCCTGCGCTTCGTTCGACGGGGTGTACCCGTCGAAGTCGGCGTTCGCCAGCACCCCCGGGATGGCCGCCTCGCCGAACCGTTCGACGCGCCGGGCCAGCACCTTGCACGGGCACGGGGCCAGCACGTCATAGCTCTTTGCGCCGACCCGAACGCTGAACGTTTCCTGGCGCGTCTCGTAGACGAAGCCCGACCCGCCGCACCGCCTGCAGTCGCGGGCGCACTCGCAGACCTCCGCCACCGCGTGGTCGCCCTGGCGCCGCCGCAGGTACATCCGTCCGCCGCACGTCGGGCACGCGCGCGCCGACTCCGCCGCCTGCATGAAGCCTCCCTCACCAGTGCGGCGGCAGGTTCAGCCGCCGCCGCAACAATGCCGCCCGGTGGAAGTACCGCGCAATCTTCCGCGCCCGCCGGGAAACGCCCCCCGCTTCATGCGCCAACTGCCGGGCCTCGCGCAAGAGGCTGACCCGCTGCTCGAACGGCAGCGCCCGCACCAGCAAGAGATCGGCTGTCTGTTCGTGCCGTTCGGCCTCGGCCAGGTCGGCCGGTTCGTGCGACAGCAGCCCACGCACCAACCGGTCGGCGCCAGACGCCAGCGCGGGCACCTCGCGCGAAATCTTCCGAAGCGCCGCTTTCAGCTTGCCGTGGCGCCGCTTGTGGACGGGCTCGTCCGGGGGCTGGGCGCCGGCGTCGTCTTCCGCCGGCCCGCGGCCCGCGCTCTTCCCGCGGTGCTTGCGAATCTCGGCCTCGACCTCCCGCTTGCAGGCCCGAAGCGATCTCATCGCCGGCACGCCTTCCCGCGCGTCGAACAGCGCGGCCTCGGCGGCGCGGCGGATTCCCCGGGCCACCACCTCGACCGGCACCCCCTGGTCGGCCCAGGTGTCCACTAGCTCGGCGTCGAGCGGCGAGAGCATCAACCCCGCCCCGCGAAAGGCGAGGAAGCAGTCCTGCACCAGCTCGTGGTAGCTGGCGCTGTCGGGCAACAGGCTCACGGAACCGTTCCCTTACCAGCACGGTCCCACACCCGCCAAGCCGCCCGCCTGCTCGTTCTGTTGACCTGCCGCTCTGTTTCCGGGCAGAATCGCGCCCTCTCAAGGGGAAATTCCCAAGGAGTCCCGCCTACTTGCTGATAAGGCAAGCGAGTGCCAACACCCGGGCCGATGAATTGAACCGTTTCGTTCAGGCGCCGCCTCGCGGAGACTTCACCGGAAAAACCATGCGCCGACTGCTCATTGCCGCCACGTTGTTCGCCGCGTCGATCGCCCTCGCCGAGGACAAGCAGGAAAAGAAAGGTGCGAAGGACGCCAGCCTCGGGAAGAAGGGCGCGTCAGTCGCTCCCGACAAGTCGCTCGCCGGCGACCTGACCCGAAAGAAGGAAGACAAGGGACAGGCCGCTCCAGCGTTGCAGTACGACACCTTTCGCCTGGGCGTCGAGCTGCAGCTCTCGACCAAGCGGCACCAGCAGATCGTCGACCTGAAGGAGATCATCCGGCTGACCCCCGACGACGAGTCCGGCCGGAAAGAACGCCCCAAGCTGCTCTTCCGACTCGGCGAGCTCTACTGGGAAGAATCGAAGGACCTCTTCTTCCAGGGCAACCGCAAGGACGACGACCTGATCAACGCGATGAACCGCAAGGACACCGCGGCCGTCGAACGCGCCAAGTCCGAGAAGGAAGACCTGGTCCGCCAGAGCAAGGAACAGAGCAGGCTCGCCACCGACCAGTACTCGGAGATCGTCCAGCGCTACAAGAACTTCGACCGCACCGACGAGGTGCTCTACTTCCTCGGCCACAACCTGATGGAAACGGGCGACGAGCGTAAGTCGCTGGTCGCCTACAAGCGCCTGACCGAAAAGTACAAGAAGTCGAGGTACATCCCCGACGCGTATCTGGCATTCGGCGAGTACTACTTCAACAACTCGAAGGGCAAGAAGGACATGCTCGAGAAGGCGCTCGACGCCTACAAGCAGGCCGCGTCTTTCCCCGAGAACCAGGTGTACGGCTACGCCATGTACAAAGAGGGGTGGACCCTCTTCAACCTCGGCGACTGCACCAAGTCGATGGACATGTTCAAGACGGTGGTGCTCTACGGCAAGCTCGCCGGCGAGGCCGCGGTCGAGAAGGAAGGCGCGTCGAGCAAGGGGAAGGCCTCGCTGGTGCGCGAGGCGCGCAACGACTACGTGCGCAGCTTCGCCCGCTGCGGCGGGTCGCCGTCCGACGCCCGCGCCGAGTTCGCCAAGGTGGCCGACAAGCCCGAAGACCGCTTCATCATGATGAAGCAGCTCGCCGCCCTCTTCTACGAAGACGGCAAGGACAAGGAAGCCGCGCTGGCTTTCAACATGCTGATCAAGGAGAAGCCCCTCTCGCCCGAGGCTCCGGGCTGGCAGGGCAAGATCGTCGACTGCGTGCTTCGCGCCGGCAACAAGAAGATGACCGTCGAGCAGGTGCGCCGGCTGATCAAGCTGATGGACGACATCAACAAGAGCGGCTCGGTCAAGGAAGAAAAGGACAAGAAGGCCCTGGACGAGGCGCGCGAGCTGTCCGAGCGCACCATCTCGAACCTCGCGGTCAATTGGCACAACGAGTGTAAGAAGACGCGCGACGACGAGACCTGCGGCCTCGCCAGCGAGGTCTACGGCGACTACCTGACGCTGTTCCCCGACAACTCGAAGGCTTACGCGCTGCGCTTCTTCTGGGCCGAGCTGCTCAACGACACCCTGCAGAAGTTCGACCGGGCGTCCGAGGAGTACACCAAGGTCTTGCTGGTCGACATTCCGCGCATCGACAAGGGCGAGAAGGCCCCATCGGCCGCCGAGTGCAAGAAAGCCACGAAGCCTGGGTGCTTCACCGTCAACGCCGCCTACAACGCCATCCTCGCTTACGACGAGGTGGTGAAGAAGCTGGTCGCCGACGGCAAGCTGAAGACCGAGACCGTCACCGACATCAACAAGAAGCTCGCGATTCCTCCGGCGAAGCAGGCGCTGCTCGACGCCTGCGAGCGGTACCTGAAGTACGTGCCCCACGGCGAGAAGCAGGTCGAGATCGCCTTCAAGGTCGCGAAGATCTACTACGACCACAACCACCTGGACGAAGCCATCAAGCGCTTCACCCAGATCGCCATCGACTTCCCCGACTACAAGTTCGAGGACGGCGGCCGCGCTGGGGAAATCTCGTACAACCTGGTGCTCGACTCGTACAACCTCTTGAAGGACTGGGCCAAGGTGAACGAGATGGCCCGGAAGTTCTACGCCGTCGACAAGCTGGCCGTCGGCAAGGGGCGGGAAGACCTGGCCAAGCTCATCGAACAGTCCGCCTTCACGCTGGTCAATCAGCTCGAGGCCAAGAAGGACTTCTGCAGGGCCGCCGACGCCTACGTCGGCTTCGTGACCGAGTTCCCGACCTCTGAGATCGCCGACAAGGCGCTCTACAACGGGTCGATCGACTTCTTCAATTGCAAGCAGCTCGACAAGGCCATCGAGACGCGCAAGCGCATCATCAAGGACTACCCGAGGTCCGAGTTCGTGCCCGCCTGCATCTTCGCGACGGCGGAAGGGTACGAGGCCATCGCCGACTTCGAGAACGCCGCCGACTCCTACGAGAGGTACGCCAGCGCCTATGAGAAGAGCCAGGCAGGAGGCGGCAAGACCGCCGGGAAGAGGGCTCCGGCCAAGAAGAAGGGGGCAAAGGCCGCCGAGAGCGCGCCGGCGGGCGAGCACCCGCAGGTGTGGGAAGAGGCGAAGGCGCAGGTGGGGTACTTCAACGCCGGTGTGTTCCGCGACGGGCTCGGTCAGTACAAGCAGGCCCTGCGCGACCGCGAAAAGTACCTCGACCTCTGGGGCGCACCCGACAAGAAGGGCGAGATGTCGAAGGACGCCGAGGCGGTGTTCCTGTCGATCGCCGACCTCCACGAGAAGAACGGCGCGTACGGCAAGGCCATCAAGCAGCTCGAGGACTACGAGAAGAAGGTGGTGAAAGACCCGAACCGGCTGCTCACCACCGAGGGGCGCATCGCCACCATCAACGAAGACCGGCTGAGGTCGCAGAAGGGCGCCCGGAAGGTGTTCGAGCGCGTCTTGACCTACTACGAGAAGCTGCCTTCGAAGGCCAAGAAGGGGCTCGAGATCACCGCCCTCGACGCCGTGGCCCGCGCCCACTTCGTCACCAGCGAAGACACCTACAAGAAGTACCTGGCCCTGAAGCTCAAGTGGTCGAAGCTCACCAACATCAACGAGTTCAAGAAGAGCGTGAAGGACATGGCCGCCGCGCTCGAGGGCATTCAAAAGGTCTACACCACCACGGTCACCTTCAAGTCGGCCGACCCCGCCATCTGCGCCCTCGACAAGATCGGCCAGGCGTATGACCACTTCGCCCACGCGCTGGTGAACGCGCCGACGCCGAAGGGCATGCCGGAAGACCTGCTGGTCGAGTTCAAGAGCCAGCTCGAGTCGCAGGCCCAGCCGATCAAGGACAAGGCGAAGGAAGCCTTCGACGCCACCGTCAAGAAGAGCCAGGAGTTCGACATCTACAACGGGTGCACCACCCACGCGTCGAAGTGGCTCGCGGACAACGACCCCGACGCCCACCCGAAGATGCGCGAGGAAGTGCTCGAGGTGAAGGGCGAGTTCAAGGTGATGGCCATCGGAGGAGACCTCTTGGCTTCGGTGCAGGCCATTCCCACCGTGCAGTCCGAGGCCGGGCCGTCGTCCAAGGTCCCCGGCACTCCGGTGGTGGTCGACAAGACGCCGCCGCCCGAGGTCGACGACACGCCACCGCCACCTTCCCCCCCGAACCACTCGAAACCGGCTCCGGCCCCGGCCCCCACGCCGGCGACGAAGGCCGAAGAGCCGTCCGAGGAGCCCCTGTGATGAGGCCCAATTCCATGAGCTCGCGGTCCCCCTGGCTCGTCCTCGCTGTGCTTTCGCTCGCTGGCTGCGCCTCGACCAAGGCTGGGAAGGGGGCCGAAGTCGAGGGTCCGAAGGCGACGGAAACGCCAAGCGGCTCGTCCGAGCACGCGGCCACTCCGGTGACGCCGGCGGCCGAGGCCGCGCCGAAGGTCTCGGCCCACGCCCAGGCTCTTTTCGACGACGCGCTGAAGTCCTACGACGTGATGAAGAAGGCGAAGACGTTCGACTTTCCGTCGCTCGAGAAGAAGTTCCAGGCGGCGGCCGAGGCCGACGGCCACCTGGGCGAGGCCGACTATGACTTGGGCGTGCTGGCCGAGCGGCAGGGCAAGGTCGACGAAGCGGTGCGCCACTACCGCGAGGCCTTGAGGAAGAAGCCGACCCTGCGCCAGGCCGCCGAGAACATCGGCGTCATCGCGCAGAACGCCGGCAACGAAGACGAGGCGGTGAAGACCTTCGAGAACATTCTCCAGAGCTACCCCGATGACGGCGGCAGCCGCGCGCGCCTCGCCGAGGTGTACCGGCGGAAGGGCGACTGCGAGAAGGCGGTCGACCTGGCCAAGCAGGCGCTGTTCCGCGAACCGAAGACGCTGCCCGCTTACAAGGTGCTGATGCTGTGCGCCTACGCCCAGAAGCAGTACTCGATGGCGAAGCTGGTGGCGCTGCGCGCGACCCGGCTCGACGAGAACGACCCCGAGATCTTCCACACCCTGGGGTTGATCAGCCTCGCCGAGAAAGACCCGGCGAAGGCCTTGGCCCAGTTCAAGACCGCGGTCGAGAAGCGCCCCGACTACCTGCCTTCGCACCTCTTGTTGGCCAAGGTCGCGCTCGACCAGCACAACTACCCCGGGGCCGAGGTCAGCTTGAGGCGGGTGCTGCAGGCCGACCCGAAGAACCTCGAGGCGCACCTCGACCTGGGCGTCGCCTACAAGGGCATGGGCCACCTCGACAAGGCGATGGAAGAGTACGAGGCAGCCAAGGCGCTGAATCCCAACCTGCCGGCCATCTACCTGAACCAGGGGCAGATCGTTTCTCTGCGCGGCAACCCCGAGAAGGCCATCGAGATGTACCGGCAGTACGTGCAGCTCTCGGGGGCCAACGAGGTGGTCGCGCAAGACCTGATCAAGGAATCCGAAGGCGTCATCCAGAAGCGCGAAGAGGACAAGAAGGCCGCCGAAGAAGCCAAGAAGATGGAAGAAGAGATGAAGAAGCAGGAGGACGCGGCCAAAGTCGAGGAGAAGCGCCAGAAGGACGAAGAGCTCAAGAAGCAGCAGGGCGACGCCAAGGGCGCCGACGTGAAGCCGGCCGACTCGCCGCCCGCCGCCGACCCGAAGGCGAAGTGCCTCGAGAACGCCAAGACTGCGAAGGAACGCAAGGCGTGCGAGGGCGGAAGTGCGCTCGCGGGCAAGGCGCCGGCTGCTCCGAAAGCCGAAGAACCGAAGCGGGAACCGGTGAAGGCCGCCCCCAAGAAGCCCGGAGCGAGCGGCGACGAGCCAACCGACTAACCACCACGGCCCAGACACCTTCTGTGGGTTAACGTAGGCAGCGAAGCGCACATGTGGGCTGCAAAGCGACGTTCATCGCTTGGCGATCGCGCGGTGGGTGCTACCATCCCACCCGCTACAAGGGGACGTACCCCGGAGGTCGGCGGATGAAGTGGCTGATGGCTTTTTGCATGTGGGTGTTGGCCGCGACGGCCCTCGCCCAGGACGAGGGCAAGAAGGGCGAGGAGAACGTTCGGTACTCCAAGCAGACGACGATCAACTTCGAGGACGACACCATCGAAGGCGACCTCACCAAACCTGACGGCGAATATGTCGAAGCGCGCAAGAAGGTGAAGCACTCGAATCTCATTCGCATCCGCGAGGAGTTCAAGGACAAGGTGATGCAGTCCGCCGGAGAGCTGTAACCCGAGCGGAACTTGCGCCTTTTTCCGGTGTCTTGACGAGAAGCACGCGGCACAGCCAGGAGGCTTTCGTGGCCGTCCCACTGACATTGAAGGTCTACAAGGGCGACGAGCTGATCGCGACGAAGGAGTACGACCGAGATCACATCAAGATCGGCCGGCTCTCTTCCGCGCACCTCTGCCTCGACGACGAGAAGGTCTCTCGAATCCACTCGGTGATCGAGGCGGGCGCCGATGGCTCGCTGTCCATCATCGACATGGGCAGCGTCGAGGGCACCTACGTCAACGGCAAGCGCGTCAACAAGGGAGTCATCGCGACCGGCGACGAGATCAAGGTCGGAAACACCACCATTCGGGTCGAGACCGCGGCCGGCGCGGCTGCCGCGGCGGCAGCGGCCGCCAACGTCGTCGTGGCGCCAGCGGCCGTGGCGCCTGAACTCTCCGATCCGCCGACTCAGCTCGACCTCGCTCCGATTCAGGCTCGTCCGGCGTCTGCACCGGCCGCTCTGGCCGCTCCGGTCGCGCCCGCCGCCCCAGCGGTGGTCGCGCGCGCGCCGGCCGCTCCCGCCGCTGAACCCGTTCCTACGGCCGTTGAAGCGCGGCCGGTGGACGAGCAGACCGGCGCTCTGGCGCACGGCCGAGCCCGTCCTCGCCGGCGCAAGGGCTCGGGGCCGCTTGGCCTCGAGATGCGCTTCATGTGGGGCGACCAGATGGTGGGGGAATACTTCCTCCACCCCGGCCGTGCGGCGGTGTTCTCGGTGGGCACCGCCCCGAACGTGAACTTCGTCATGGGCGACGCGAAGCTGGGCGGGCCCAAGTTCGACGTGCTGCGCGCCGACCCCCAGGGCTTCGTGCTCAGGTTCGCCCGGAAGATGAAGGGCGAGCTGCACCGCAACCACGGCGACCAGGTGCTCGACCTGGCCCAGGCGATCGACCAGAACGCCGCGTCGAGCGACGGCGACGCCTACGGGGTGTCGCTGAAGCCCGACGACTTCGCCTGGGTCGACCTGGGGGGCATCACCCTCGAGGTCTTCTTCCAGCCGGTGCCGAAGACGGTGATCGTCCCGTTCACCGAGACGGTCGACTTCACCGCGCTCAACATCTTCCTGGTGATGTTCTTCCTCGGGGCGCTCTTCGTCATCACCGCGATGAACCGCGAACTCGAGGGCGACGAGTACTCCGACGAACTGTCGGGCAGCCAGGCGCGCATCGCCAAGCTGATCATCAAGCCGCCCGAGATTCAGAAGAACCCGCTGCTCGAGAAGCTCGCCAAGCAGAAGGAAGACCAGGGCGAGATGGCCGCCAAACACCGCGGCGACGAAGGCCAGATGGGCAAGAAGGACGCCCCGAAGAAGTCGGCGCACGCGGCGCCCAAGGGCGACCCGAACAACAAGGACCAGGCCCGCATTCTCGCCCAGAAGATCTTCGGCTCGGGCGGAGGCGGAATCTCGACCATCTTCGGCCACAACGGCCTGGGCGGTGAGCTGAAGAGCGCCATGGGCAACATGTTCGGCGCCGCGCCGGGAGACGCGCAGGGCTTCGGCGGCCTCGGCCTCAGAGGATCGGGTTCGGGCGGCGGCGGCATGGGCGACAGCATCGGCATCGGCGGCATCGGCACCAAGGGTCGCGGCGGCGGCACCGGCACCTACGGCACCGGCACCGGCTCGCTCGGGGCGAAGAAGGGCATCGACATCGGCATCACCTCGTCCGAGCCGATGGTCATGGGCTCGTTGGACAAAGAGCTCATCCGCCAGGTCATCCACCGCAACCGCAACCAGATTCGGTATTGCTACGAGAGCCAGCTCACCCGGTTTCCCAAGCTGAACGGCAAGGTAGCGGTGAAGTTCGTCATCTCGGCCTCGGGCACGGTGGCCTCGTCGCAGGTGGCTCAGTCGACCGCCAACAACGCCGAGCTCGAGACCTGCGTCGCCGGCCGCGTGCGCACCTGGCAGTTCCCCAAGCCGAAGGGCGGCGGCGTGGTCATCGTCACCTACCCGTTCATCTTCAAGCAGTCGGGCGAGTAGGGTCGGGCGACTCTGGGTGGTGCGTGGGGGCGGCCTTTGGGCCGCCCTCGCCGTTTGCGGAACCCGCTCCTTCGCCGGGTGTCGAGGTTCTCATGGACACTTCACTGGATGCTTCGACAAGAGCTCGTGCCCTGCCGCGCCGCCGAAAAGGTTCGGGGCCGCTGGGGTTGGAAGTGCGCCTCTTCTGGGGAGACCAGAGGGTGGGGGACTACTTCCTTCACCCCGGAAAGGCGCTGGCGTTCTCGGTCGGGTCCGGACCAGACGTGGACTTCGCCATGGGCA
>JAHFDQ010000119.1:0-5090 GCA_023248915.1 Archangiaceae bacterium
ACGGCACGGCCAACAGCACCCCCACGAAGCCGAACAACTCGCCGAAGGCCAGGACGGCGATGATGACCGCGACCGGCCGAAGGCCGACCTTCTGGCCGACGACACGCGGGGTGATGATCAACCCTTCCGCCGCCTGCCCGAGCACGAAGGTGAGCGCGACCACCAGCGCTTGCCACCACCCCTGCCACGAGAGCACCAGGCCGGCGATCGCCAGGACGACTCCGACACCCGTGCCGAGATAGGGCACCATGTTGCCGAAGCCGGCGATCAGGCCGATCAGAATCGCCATGTCGATGCCGGCGATCGACAGCCCGGTCGAGTAGACGACCGACAAGATGGCGCCCACCGTCAGTTGCCCGCGCACGAAGGCGGACAGCACCTGGTCCACCTCGGCGAACCGGCGCGACAGCAGCCCGACCGCCCGGCGCGGCAAAAGCTCTTTCGCGCGAAGGGCGATCTTCGGGTAGTCGCGGAGGAAGAAGAAGGCCAGGACCGGCACGACGAGCAGCCCGAGAATCGTCGCCAGCACCCGCGCGGTGTTGCCGGCGAAAGTGGTGGCGAAGTGGGCCAGAGACGGGCCGGCGCTCTTCAGCAGCGTGGACGCCTCGGCCCCGAGCTCGGCGGTGCGCTCGCGCACCAGCGCCGGCACCGAGATTCCGAATTGGCCCTCGAACCAGGGCGCCACCTGAGACGCGGCGCGGTTGAAGAAGTCGGGGAACTTCGCGGCCTCGTCGCGAAACACGGGAATGAGGTACAGCACGAAGCCCGCCAAGAGTAACGCGCCGGTCGCGAACACGCCCACGGCGCCCCAGGCGCGCGCGACCTTCCTCTTCTCGAGCGCGGTGACGATTGGGTTCAGCACGTAGGCGAAGCCGACCGCGAGCAGCACCGGCACGCCGACGCCGCGGAAGATGATCAGCAAGAGAAAGCCGATACCGAGCAAGGCCACCATGCAGGCCGACCAGATGAAGTCGATGCGGCGCTCCTCGGCCTCGGTCAAGGCGGGGGGCGCGCCGGCGGCACCGGCCGGCCCGGGCGCCGTAGCCGGCGGACCTACTGCTTCGTCGTTCGAACCGATGTCCCTCTCCCCGAGCCAGCGAGCAGAACCCCTATGCGGGCCAGATACTGCGCGGTGCTGACTGCCACGCAAAGGCCAGCGATGAATGCCATCACCGCAGCGTAGGCGTCGAACAGCGGCCAATCCACGGCAAGGCCGGCCAAAGCTAGGACGATCTGGCAGGTCAGGGCAAAGGTCGCGTACTTGCCGATGCGGGTGGGTTCCAACCGGTCGCCCAGCTTCCGCCGACGCACCTCGAGCGCCCCCCCGGCGACGGTGAAGTCGCGCAGCAGCACCAGGCCCAGCAGCCACGCCGGCGCGCGGCCGGCCCCGACGAGCGCCACCAGGCCGGTCACCAGCAGCGCCTTGTCGGCGAGGGGGTCGAGCAAGGCGCCCAGGCGAGTCTGCTGGTGCAGCAGCCGGGCCAGGACGCCGTCGAGGACGTCCGAGGCCATGGCCGCCGCGAACAGCACCAGCGCCGCGAAGGGCTGGTGGCGCCAGAGCAGCGCGATGAAGACCGGCATCGAGGCCAGCCGCGTCAGGGTGATGAGGTTGGGAATGGAACGCCAGTCGCTGGCCACGGGGCGACCGAGCTGGCTTGCCTACTGATTCTTCTTCACGAAGGCGGCGAACGCGTCGGCGGTGTCCGCGGGCTCGACCCTGGCTTCCTGCCACAGGTCTTCGCCTATGGTGACTTTCATGTTGGCCTGCAACTGCACGAACTTCTCTTCCCACTGTTCGGCGGAGATCTCGCTCGGTCCCGCGACCTGCTTTCGCTCGCCCTTCTTCACCGGAGCCGCCTTGGGCACCGCCGCCTTGATCTTCGCGGTGACGCCGACCAGCCCTTCCGTGACCGCCACCACCGTCACCGCCTGCTTCCTGGCGCCGGCGGCGGCGAGCAGCGTCTTCGAGTCGATGCGGAAGATGGTGCCGCGCACGCCGGCGACCGCCTTGTCCGTCTTCACCTCGAACTTCGCGCCCCCTACGGCCTTGCTCACCTTCGTCCACAGCTTGCCCAGGCCCAGCGTGGCCGCGAAGCCGCGGCGCTCCTGGCCGGCGAATGAGGCTTCGTCGATGGTCAGCCTGCTGGAATCGCCCAGCATGATGACGCTCTCGTCGTTGAGCTTCAGCTTCAAGTTGCCCTTCCCCACCTCGAGCACGTCGCCGACGTCGATCTCCGCGCCGACCGCGAGCGCCGCCGGCTTGCCGTCCTTGGGGGTCCGATTGGCCGACCCCTCGAGCGTGGCGACTGAACCGACCGAGGCAAAGGCGAGGGACGGCGCCAGCAGAAGGAAGGCGAGGCTTTTCATCGGGACTCTCCCTGTCCGCCCGAGAGCGGCACGAGCACTGGTCTGAGCGAGGCGACCGCCCCGCCGGGTGAGAAGAACGTCTGGTATGGCGCGAACCCTGCCTTCTTCACGTCGATTCGGTGCATCCCCAACCCCACCCAGAGGCCCTTCGGCGCCCCCGAAAACTCCCGACAACGCCCTGCCTCCACCCCGTCGACGAAGACCTCGGCGTCCTCGGGGTTGCACGAAAGCCGCAAGAGCCCGTCCTGACCTTCCGCCCCTGGGCTCGGGCGCGACCCGCGGCCCGCGCAGGCCGCGGCGGCCAATGCCAGCGCCGCCCACCTCACTTGGCGACCGAGACCTCCACGGTGTTGGCCGTCACTCCCGTCACCGACAGCTTCTTCTTCTTGAACGTGGCGGCTCCGAGCGCGGTGGCCAGGTCGTCGGTCGAACCGACGTAGACGATGTCGAACTGGGCCTTGCCGCTGCCGTAGCTGCCCGGCTTCACGTCGCGGACGTTCGTCATCCCGCCGACCGACTTCTTGAAGTCCTGCACCGCCGCGTAGTCGGACAGCCCGGTGACGTTCATCACCACCCGGCCGCCGTTCTGCTCGGCGTCGCGCAGCTTCTCGACGGCCGCCGCGCGCACCTCGGCGACCACCTTGGCGCCGCGCTTGGTGGCGATCTCGAACGCCGACCGCTCGTAGGAAACCAACATCTTCTTCTGCACCGCCAGGGCCGGCTCTCCCGGTTCGGCCATCACCAGCTTGCCGGCCACCTTGGCCAACTGGCTGCCGCTGTCGGTGGCGAAGAGCCCGAGCTCGTACTCGCCGGTGACGTAGAACACCAACGGTTCGCCCTTCGCGTCGGTGTCGCCGAACCCGGTCGGAGCCTGGTACCGGAAGTTCACGGTGCCGTAGAGGATGTAGTCGGCCTTGGTCAGGTCGCCGATCTCCTTGGCTTCGGTCGAGCCCAGCGACACGCCGGCAGCCAGCTTCAGCTTCCCGGCCGCGAAGTGCGGGTCGATGATCGTCCAGCCGTCCTTCTGGAAGGCCTCGGTCAAGACGGTCGCCATCACGCCCGACGAAGTGGTGACTCCCTTCGGGTCGATGGCCTGTTCCTGGAGAAGGATGACCAGCTTCCGCGCCCCATGCCGCGCGACCAGCCCCTGCACCGCGACCAGGTCCTTGTCGAGCTGGGCGGCGCCCACCTCGGCCTTGACGGTCACGGTGACGACGCCCTTGTCCTTCTTCGTCGAGACGACGTCGTACTTGCGCACGTACCCGGCCGAGTTGGCGAAGATTCTGTCCGAGATGAGCTGGCTGTTCTTCGTGAGCGTGTCGGCGGACACCAGCACGCCGGCCACCTGCTCGACGGCGTCGCGAAGCGCCTTGTCGCGCGCTTCCTTCTCGGCGCGCGCCTCGTTGCCGTCGACGATGGCCGCCTCGCCGGTCGCGGTCTTCGTCACCATCTCGGGAGTCGCCCCGGCCTGGGCAGCTGCCGCGAGAAAGAGGGCGGCGCACGCCGTCAGCGTCGATGCCTTCATGGAACGTCCTTTCAGAGCTAGTTGGCGACGATGACTACCCGGCCCTCGGCCAGGTAGCTGTTGTTCGACTCGGCGAGCTTCTTCACGTCGTCGGCCGCCAGCACCAGGTCGGTGCCGTTGGTCTTGGAAGCCTTGAGCACGAGGGGCTTGTCGCCGACGAGCTGGGTCTTCTTGGCGTCGTCGACCGACCTGACGTAGGCGGCCACCGCGGTCGTCTTCCGGGTCTCGGCCGACAGGCAGTCGACGCCATACAGCTCTTTGCCGGCGTCGTCGGTCAGCCGAGGAGCCAGCGCGGGCTTCACTCCGAGGCCCCGCGCGTCTACCACCAGCCCGGTGTTCTTCTTCTCGCCGTCGGACTTTACCGTCACCGCGGTACCGCTGGGCTCGACCACCAGCTCGGTCAGCACGGCCAGGGGCACCTCGACGTCCAGCTCGACGCCGTTGTCCGAGAAGTAGCGCTTGCCAGTCACCCTGTAGCCGCGGATGACGCCCTCGACCTTGCCGCGGATCTCGTCCTTGGCCATGGCGTCGCCGACCGTCTTGCCGGCGCTGACCTGAATACCTTTCACCTGGGAGATCAGGTTTCGGAAGGCGTCCATCTTGGCGGCCATCTCGGCGCCGAGCCTCGCCTGCGCCGGGCTGGTGGCCTTCATGTCGGGAGCGCCCGACCCGGTGGCCTTCAAGACCTGGCCTTCCCAGTTGACTCCGGGCGCCGGCTTGGGCCCGTCGGGACGCTTCACGTCTTTGCCTTCTGCCAGCGCGCCCAGTGAAAACCCCAGGGCGAGGAGAATCGAGATGCGGTTCAAAGTGTGCCCCCTAGTCGAGTCCGCGGATTCAATAGGCGCCTCTGGCAGAGTGTCAAGCCAGCAAGCGCCAGAACTCGGTCCCGACGATTGAAGGGGCGCTAATTCTCGGCGAAGCGTTCGACGTAGCTGCCGATGAGGCGCTTGTGCCGTTCGGTCAGCAAGGTGAAGCGAATGCCCGACCCTTCGGTCGAGGCGTCCACCCACTCGCGGACGACTTCGCCTTCCGCGTAGATGACCTCTTCCGAGCCCGGAAGTTGGAACTGCAGGCCGACCCGCTGGCCGGTCACCTGCGGTTCGAGCAGCCGCGCGAGGCTCACCCCGTCGTGGCTGATGTCCGAGGTGCGCGCCATGTAGGGCACGCCGGACAGGTACTTGTTCAGGTAGATGTCCAG
>JAHFDQ010000119.1:5100-12764 GCA_023248915.1 Archangiaceae bacterium
GTAGCGGCCTGTCGGCGCCGCTGCAATGCTGAAGCGCGATGTAGAGAAGCGTAGACCCCGAGCGAGATCGGTCAAGAAAACCGGCCCGGCCCTAGCGAAACGCCTCGACGTCGTTCACCGTCGTGACGGGGCCGAAGCGCGAGAGGTCTCCCAGCTTGTCGGGAGGGCCGACGATGATGACCTGGAGCTGGTCCACCTTCCCCAGCGCCTTGGCGGCGTCGAGCGCCGCCGCCGGGTCCACCTTGGCGATGTGTTCCCGATAAGTGTCCAGGTAGTCGTCCGGGTAGCCGTACAGGTCGAACACCGCCTTCTCGCGGACGATCTTCTCGGGCGTGTCGAACCGGAAGGCGAACGAGTTCAGGTACATGTCGGCCGCGGTGGAGATCTCGGCCGCGGTGATCGGCTTGGTGGACGCCGCTGAGCCCAGTATCTCGAGCACCGCCGCCACCGCCTCGCCCGCGGTCGCCGGCTTGGTGTCGGCCCCGGCGACGAAGAGGCCGGTGGTCGGCCCCGGCATCACCGATGAGAACGCCGCGTAGGCCAGCCCGCGCGCGTCGCGCACTTCCTTATAGATGCGCCCCACGCCGAAGGTGCCGAGCGCGTTGTTCGTCACCCGGATGGCGTACTCCTGGGGGGACAGGCGGCGGAAACCCGGGCCTCCGATGCGGATCTTCGCCTGCGCCGTCTGCTTGGGCACCAGGATGACCCGGCGCGCCAGGGCCGGCGCAGGCGGGTAGGTCCGGGTGATCGCCGCCCCCCCCTTCCAGGCTCCGAAGCGGGCCTTGACCTGCTCGATCATCGCCGCGCGGTCGAAGTCTCCGGTGATCAGGAGGCGCGTGGCCTTCGGCACCACCCCCTTCTTGTGAAACGCCGCGACGTCGGCGGCGGTGATCGCGTGCAGCGTGCGCTCGGTAGTCTCTCGCCCCAACATCGAATCGGGGCCGAACATGGCCTTCCTGAGCGCCCGGTAGGCGAGCCCGTCGGGGCTGTCGGGCCGCCGGCGCACGCTCTCGACCATTCGCGAGATCGTCACCTCGAACCTGTCCTTCTGGAACCTCGGCCGCAAGAGCATGTCGGCGAAGACCGGGAACAGCTTCGCCAGGTCCGCGCTGCGCAGGTTCAGGGACAGGGCGGAGTACTCGTCGCCCGCGGAGCCTCCGGCGTCGGCGGCGTGGAACTCGAGCAATTCGTCGAGCGCGTCGGCGGTGAAATCTCCCGCGCCTCCCGAGGCGAGCAGGTCGAAGCAGATGTCGGCCGTCCCCAGCTTGGCCGCGTCGTCGTCGAACGAACCGGCCGCCACCAGCGCCCGCAGGTTGATCAGCGGCACGGTGTGGTCTTCCATCAGGTACAGCGTGAGCCCGTTGTCGAAGGCCACCTTCTCGGGCCGCAGCACCTTCAGGTCGAGCGGGGCGATGGGCAGCTTCGTCGGGTCGCGGTCGAGCGCCGTCGGCAGCGGGAAGTAGCCGGGCCCCGAGGCGTTCTTCTCTGGCGCGCCGGTGAGAGGGGCTTCTGGGCGAGTCACGAGATCCGCGGGCTTGGCCGGCGAGGCGGTGGCGCAGGCGGCGGCGAGCCCCAGCAGGGCGAAGAAGGCCGTTCTCACTTGGCGCCCCCTTTCTTCACCGGCTCAGCTTTGGGGTTGGCCAGGTCTACCGTCACCGAGTTGTCGGCGACGAAGTACTGCGTCGCCACCCGTTTCACGTCTTCGGCGGTGAGCGTCGCGATCACCTTCGGGTGGTCGGCCGCGTACCTCCAGTCGCCGATGACGGCCTGGGCGTAAGACAGCGTCCCCGCCAGCTCGGAGTCGGTGTCGAGCGACCGGGCGTTGTCCGCGGCGACTCGGTTGCGCACCTTTTCCAGCTCGGTGACCGGCACCAGCTCGGTTTTCAGACGCTCGAGCTCGTCCCACACCGCATGCTCGACCTGGGCCACCGTCGTCCCCGCGAGCGGCGTCACCGCGACGACGAAGAGGTTTTCCAGGCGCGACCCGGGCGCGCCGAAGGTTCCGGCCGCCTGGGCGATTCGGTCCTTCAACACCAGCCGCTTCGACAGCCTCCCTGTGCGCCCCTCGCCCAAGAGCACCTGGAGCACGTCGAAGACGTAGTCGTCCTTCGCCGGAGGGGCCGGCTTGCGAAAGGCGATGAGCACCCGGGGGTTCGCCTCGAAGTGCACCGTCGAGCGGCGCGCGGCCCGCGACGGGGGCTCGGAGAACTCCGGCGCCGGAGGGCTGTCCGCGGCGGGAATGGCCCCGAACGTCTTCTCGAGCATCGGCACCACCTCGCCCAGCTTCACGTCGCCGACGATGCAGCCGACCGCGTTCGACGGCACGTAGTAGCGGCGGTGAAAGGCGTCGGCGCTCTCGAGCGTCATCGCCGCCAGGTCTTCCGTGTACCCCACCACCGGCCAGCGGTAGGGGCTCATGGTGAAGGCAAGCTGCGTCAGCTCTTCGTACAGCGCTCCGCCGGGGCTCGAATCGATTCTCATGCGGCGCTCCTCGGTCACCACGTCGCGCTCGGTGTAGAAGCCGCGCAAGACCGGCGACACCAGGCGCTGGGCCTCGACGTTCATCCACAGCTCGAGCCGGTTCTTCGGCAGGCTGACGTAGTAGCTGGTGACGTCCTTGTCGGTGGTGGCGTTCAGGTCCACCGCCCCGTTCAACTGGTAGAGGGTGGCGAGCGCGTTGTCGTCGGTCACCTTCTTCTCGCCCACCGTCAGGGCCTTCAGCCGGTCGCGCAAGCTCTTGGCCTCGTCGCCTCCGCCCTTGCCTGCCCTCTCGAGCAGCGCCAGGCGGTCTCCCACCGAGGCGATCTCGGCCAGCATCTTCTTCTCGGCCGCGAAGTCCGACGTGCCCAGCACCGGCGTCCCCTTGAACGCCATGTGCTCGAAGAGATGCGCGAGCCCCGTCTGGCCCGGCAGCTCGTCGGCGCCGCCCACCCTCACCCGAATCGTCCCGGTGAAGACCGGCGCCTCGGGGCGCTCGACGATGAGCCACAGCATGCCGTTCGACAGCCGGTGTTCCTTCACCACGGCCCGCAAGTCGACCTCGGCGAAGGCCGGCAGCGCGCCGAGGACACCGAGCCACAACGAAAGCGAAAAAGCCGCGCGACGGTTTTGCATGCGCGCTCTATAAGGGCCTTCCCTCCATTCTGAAAGGGCAGAACCCATGTCGAAGACCCTGGTGTTGGCGGTCGCGCTCTCTTTCGCGGCGGCGGGGTCCGCCCGCGCGCAGACGCCCAAGACCGAGGAAGAGAAGACCTTCTACGCGCTCGGCCTGGCCATCGGCCGCAGCTTGGGAGCCTTCAACCTGAGCAAGCCCGAGCTCGACATCGTGAAGAAGGGCATCACCGACTCGGTGACCGGCGTGAAGCCGGTGGTCGAGCTGGAAGCCTACGGCCCCAAGTTCGACGACCTGGCCAAGAGCCGCACCGAGGCCGTCTCGAAGACGTTCCTCGCCAAGGCCGAAAAGGAAAAGGGCGCGGTCGTTTCGCCCTCGGGCCTCATCTATTCCGAGCTGAAGGCGGGCACCGGCGCCCAGCCGAAGCCGACCGACACGGTGAAGGTGCACTACAAGGGCACGCTCGTGAACGGCACCGAGTTCGACAGCTCGTACAAGCGCGGCCAGCCGACCGAGTTCCCCCTGAACGGCGTCATCCCCTGCTGGACCGAGGGCGTCGGCAAGATGAAGCTGGGCGGCAAGTCGAAGCTGATCTGCCCGTCGAAGATCGCCTACGGCGACCGCGGCCACCCGCCGACCATTCCCGGCGGAGCGACGCTCATCTTCGAGGTCGAGCTGCTCGAGGCGAAGGCCACTCCGCCCCCGGCCGCGCCTGCCCCGGGCCAGAACCCGTTCGGCGGCCCCAACCCGAACATGAGCGTCCCGCCGGTCAAGAAGTAGCCGTCGCCCCGCTACGGGTGCTTCAGGGCGGCTTCGGTCGCCCTCAACAGCGGCCCCGCGCCCACCGGCGCTCCGGTCGCCTGTTCCATCCACAGGTCGGGCCCGATGGCGCCCAGCTTCGCCATGCGTTCGAACTCGGGGCCCACCTTCCCCGCCGCCCGCATCTTCTCTTCGATCTGGAAGGCGATGAGGTGGCCGAGCGGGTAATTGAACAGGTACAGCGGGTAGCTGATCATGTGCGAGTAGATGCCGAGCAGCACCGAGTCCTTCCCGCCCAGCACCGGCGCGTAGTACCGGTTCCAGATTTCCCGGGACAGCCGCGCGGTCGCCTCGCGCAATTCCGCGGGGGTGGCCTTCGGGTGCTCGTACATCCAGTGCCAGGCGCCCACGTCCACCAGCGCGACGCCGGCGATCTCCCACCCCATCCAGAAGTCGTTCAGGACGCGCAGCCGTTCGCTCTCGGGGTCGGGCTTGGCGACGCCGAGCAGCTCTAAGTCATGCCCCTGGAACACGAACGCGAGCGCCTCGGTGAAGGCGGTGTTGGGGACTCCGGCGAGCAAGGTGTGGTCCACGTCGTACAGCGAGAACACCTGCTCGACGTTGTGCCCCAGCTCGTGGACCGCGATGTTGTAGCCCTTGTAGTCCATGCCCCCCTTCTCGATGCGGGTGCGCAAGTGGGGGAAGTCCCCGCGCCGCGCCGACTGCAGCGCGTGCCCGGCGCCCCTCGACGAGTCGACGACGATGTGCGCGGCCAGGTAGGCCGCCCGGTCCTTCGGAAAGCCCAGCGCCTCGAGAATGCGCGGAATGTCCTTGGCGAACGCGTCGGCGGTCGGGTAGCGCTTCCGGGTGATGGCGTCGAGCTCGGCCTCGGGGATTTTGCCGCGCGGGACGAAGCCGTTGTACCAGAGGTCTTGTGGTTCCAGCTTCCGGCCGAGGCGCTTCTCGATCTCGGCGGCGATCTCGGGCACCCGCTTCGACTCGAGCAGCTCGGCGAGCAGCGCCTTGATGCGGGCCTCGGGCAACTCGGCGCCGATGTCGAAGGCCCGCGCGATCGCGGTGGGCGCCGTCGGCGAGTAGGGGTCGGCCAGCCGCGACGCCTCGAAGTTCGCGAACAGGCGCGTGTAGCGGACGTCGGCCTCGCGCTTCGGGTCGGCCTTCGCGGCCTTGGCGGGCGCGTTCGCTTCCACCTCGGCGTCGGGCGCGGCGGTCACCTCGCCCGAGAAGGGGTTCCAGTCCACTCGGGGGTTGTCGATGACGGCGGCCGGAATTTCCTGGGTGACGATGCGCTGCATCAGCCTGACGATGGTGCGCTGCTTGTCCAGCGCGCGCGGGTCGGCGTAGTCGGCCTTCAGCTCGTCGCGCAGGTTCCAGTGGCTGATCAGCCGCATGCCCTTCGGGAAGAGCCGCTCGCCCTTCTCGGTCAGCACGTGGTGCATCCACAGGTTGTACTCGGACACGTAGAGGTCGGCGGCGGCCGAGGCCTCGGCCTGCTTCTGCTGCACCAGCGCCGGCACCCTGCGGGCGAAGCGCCCGGTCAGCCGGACCTCGGCCCAGCCGCGACGGGTGTACTCCTTGCCGTGCGCCAGCCGTTCCTCGAGGGTGGTGAGCGGGAAGTTGAGCAGCGCCACGAAGGCCAGCTTGTTGGTGAACAGGTCCTCGGTGAGGTGGGCCGAGGCGTCGTAGCCGGCGAGCATCGGGTCGATGGGCGTCAGCGCCCCGACGTCGAGGTCGGTCGCCCGGCGCAGCTCTCGGCCAATCTCGAGGAAGTGGCCGTCGACGGCTTCGAAGCTCGTCTCGAAGCGCGCGAAGGTGGCGTCCAGCACGGCGGGGTCGGCGATGAAGGCGTCGCGGGCGAAGGCGGCCAGATCGCCGTCGTCCTTTCGCCACAGCGAGGCGACCTGGTCCACCCCGCGGTCGATGCGCGGCTTCTGGGCGGCACCGTGCTTCTTCACCAGCTCGGCCTTCAGGGGGGCGAGCACGGCAGGGCTGGGCGAGGCGGCGATTGTGGAAGCGAGCATGGCGGCGATGGGTAAGAGCATGGGGGAAAGCCTTCAAGAAAAGCGGAAGGCCCGAACCAGTTCGTGGCCCGGGCCTTCGAGAGCATCAGTCAAGGGATCGGTCAGGCTCCGGCTGCGGCCTTGACGTTCTGTGCCTGAAGGCCCTTCGGCCCCTTGGCGACCTCGAACTCCACTTTCTGACCCTCGGCGAGGGTGCGGAAGCCGTCCATCTTGATGGCGGTGTGGTGGCAAAAGACGTCTTCCCCGCCGCCATCTTGGGTGATGAAACCGAAGCCCTTCGCATCGTTGAACCACTTCACGGTACCGGTAGCCATTCGCTTCTCTTCCTGTTCTTTGTTCTCGGGGCGATTAGCCGCTCCCGATCGCTCGCTCTGTCGGCGAGTGACCGGGCGGAATCTAGGAGCAGCGCCGGCCTTTGTCCAACCAGGCAGGGCGATGCGTCACCAACCGCACTGTTGGCCCTTGTTCTGCGTCTTCAGCCACTCTTCGAGCGGCTGGAAGTAGTCGAGGACGGCGGAAGCGTCCATCTGGCGCTGGCCGGTTAGCGCTTCCAGGGCGTCGGGCCACGGCTTGCTGGCCCCCAGGGCGAGCATCGCCTGCAGCTTCGCGCCCGCCTGCTTGTTCCCGAAGATCGAGCACTCGTGCAGGGGGCCGGTGGCTCCCGCCGCCTGGCACAGCGAGCGGTGGAATTGGAACTGGAGGATGAGCGCGAGGAAGTACCGCATGTACGGCGTGTTCCCCGGAATGTGGTACTTGGCGCCCGGGTCGAAGTCGGCCTCGGTGCGCGCGGCCGGCGGCGCCACGCCCTGGTACTTCTTCCGAAGCGCCCACCAGGCGGCGTTGTAGTCCTTGGGGGCCACCTTCCCCGCGAAGACGTCCCACCGCCACTGGTCGATCATCCGGCCGAACGGGAGGAAGGCGATGCGCTCCAAGGCGGTGCGCATTTGCAGGTTGACCAATTCCTTGTCGTTCTTCGGCACGCCCTGCACCAGGCCGAGGTTCTTCAGGTAGCCGGGGGTGATCGACAGGGCCAGGGCGTCGCCGATGGCCTCGTGGAAGCCGTCGTTGGCGCCCTGCTGAAAGAGCACCGGCAGCGTGTGGTACGCGTGGAAGTAGTAGTCGTGCCCGAGCTCGTGGTGGACGGTGCGCAGGTCGTCCTCGTCGATCTTGATGCACATCTTCAGGCGCAGGTCGTTGTCGAACTGCACGTCCCAGGCGCTGGCGTGGCAGACGACTTCGCGGTCCGCGGGGCGCTTGAACAGCGAACGTTCCCAGAAGGTGGCGGGCAGCGGGTCGAGCCCGAGCGAGGTGAAGAACGACTCGCCCAGCCGCACCAGCTTCAGCTCGTCGTACTTCTGGGCTTTCAGCGCGGCGGACACGTCGGGGCTCGCCTGGCCCGCGTACGGTTCGACCAGTGGGTAGATGTTCTGCCATTCCTGCGCCCACATGTTGCCGAGCAGGTGCGTGGGAATCGGGCCCGACGGGCTCACCTTGTCCTTGCCGTACTTCTCGACCAGCTTCGAGCGCACGTAGCAGTGGAGCTGGTCGTACAAGGGCTTCACCTGGCCCCAGAGCCGGTCGGTTTCCGCCTCGAAGGCGGCGGGGGACATGTCGTAGCCGTTCCGCCAGAGCTCGCCCAAGTCCTTCGAGCCGATCTCGCGCGCGCCCTCGTTCGACAGGTCGACCAGCCGCGCGTACATCGGCCGCATCTCGCGCGAGATGGTGTGCCACCCGGCCCAGGCGTCGAGCAGTTC
>JAHFDQ010000486.1:0-777 GCA_023248915.1 Archangiaceae bacterium
GCGTCGCCGGTCAGAGTCTCTGCAGCGACAACAAGTGCCATGACCCGCTGACCGACAACGCCAACTGCGGCGCCTGTTCGACGTTGGGCACCCAGGACAAGGTTTGCGCCTCGGGCACGGTCTGCTCGGCAGGCACGTGCGGCGTGACGTGCGTCGCCGGCCAGAACCTTTGCCCCGACAACAAGTGCCACGACACGCTGACCGACAACGCCAACTGCGGCGGGTGTTCGACGCTTGGCACCAGTGACAAGGCGTGCGCCGCAGGCAGCGTCTGTTCCGCGGGCAAGTGCGGCGTGACGTGCGTCGCCGGGCAGGACCTGTGCAGCGACAACAAGTGCCATGACACGCTGACCGACAACGCCAACTGTGGCGCCTGCTCGACGTCAGGCACCGGCGACAAGGTATGCGCCACTGACAACGCCTGCGCCGCGGGCAAGTGCACCGCCGGGCATCTCGACCGGGTGAGCCGCCTGTACATTCGCGGTTGGGTCTGTGTTCCCTCGGGCTCCGGGGTCGCCGTCCCCGTCTACTTCTTCCGCGAAGGATTCGTCTCGATCGGTCAGGCCACGGCTGACCGGAACCGCGAGGAGGCCGTCGGCGCTCTGTGCGGGAACGACGTCGCTCACGGTTTCATGTTCCGGACACCTGCCGCCCTCCTGGACGGTCTGGACCATCAGGTGTCTGCCTACTTCGACCCGACGCATGTCCATGCGTTGCCCGGGTCGCCGCTCCCGACGTTCAACTCGCACACCCTCTACGAGCAAGAGGTGATCCCGT
>JAHFDQ010000486.1:787-4745 GCA_023248915.1 Archangiaceae bacterium
AACACCCCGAGCTCCACTACTACTACCTCGACGCGAACGCCAACCTGCCCGCCACGGTCGATAATCTCTTCATCGACAAGACTTTGATGTTCGTCGGCATGGGGACGACGGCGCTCAACCCGCTGCCGGCGCTCGATACGCCTTGTCTGGCCGCGATGACGGGGCTGGCCGTGCCTTCCCCCTCGCTCTATCAGCGCGGCATCAAGAGTGCCGGCGACTGCAACGCCAGCATCCACGCGGTGCAGGCGTACGACAGGAGCATCGGTCTCAGCTTGGCGCCCAAGGCTGTGTGGGGTGACGTGCCTGCGCTGGTAGGCATCTTTCCGCTCTACAACATGACCGGCGACGAGGTGCCGTCGAGGGCCGCGCAGGTCTTCGAGACCAGCAGCGCAAACCGCGTCCGCCTCGAGGGCTTCTTCAAGCACCCGTACACCAACATCACGCCCATCGGGACCCACCTCATCACCGAGGAAGGCCTGACCTTCTTCTATTACACGCTCCAGTTTCGAGACGTGGTCCACGCGACCGAGAGAAATCGGCACATCTGGTTCACCGTGCGGCTCTTTCAGGACAAGTACGTCCAGCCCACCGAGGACTTGGATCAGTTGACGGACACGGACACCGCGAGCTTCGTAGACTTGGGCGCGGACCCCAACACGGCGATCGGCGGCATCGACACCATCCTGCGCCCGAGCTCGCCTCGCATTTCACCTTGCGGCGACTCGGCCTTCTTCAGCACGGCGACGCAGCCGACCGAGCAGAAGTACTGCTTCGAAGTGAGCGGGCGGCAGTTTCAGAATGGGGTGCGCGATCTCAACGCCAGGAAGTTCCGAGACCAGGTCGGCAACCTCGTCGTGTTTTCGGAGAACCCAGCGGACTACGCGCTTGTACACATCAACGTCAACGCCGAGGTGTGGCGGCCCGGGACAGGCGCCATGGACCCGCGCATGGCTCTGTCCTTCCGCGACGTGCGCGTCACCGAAATCGACTCGGCGGAGCAACCTGCGTCCCGGACGACGTTCAGCGGCCTCGGGCCAATCGCCACCGAGTCCCTCGCCGGGTTTCCCGCTTCGAACGCCACCGACGGGGACGTGGCGACCTGGTGGAGCAGCGATTCGTTTCCGTCACAGTCCAACAGCCGCGACGTGCACTTCGCTGGCTACCTGGCCGGTCAGAGCGCCATCAACACCGTCGTCGTGACCGCCGCGAAATCGTCCGGAGTCGTCGAGGGCTTTCCGGCGGCCTATGAGCTCTTCGTCACCGACTCGCTCAACGCATCATGGGTTCCCCTCGGTGGCTTCTCGGTGCAGCCCGGTCTGACCGGTGTGGCCACCATCCTCCTCCCCGGCGTCTACTCGACCTGGGGGGTGATGCTTCGCCCGACGGCGTTGGGCGAGGACTCTGCCGGTACGCATTACTTCCGCATCGCCGAGCTGTGGGCAGAGAGGGTTCGGCCCGAGTCGTTGACCATGGGAATGCTCGCCGGCGAAGAGCTCTCGGGTTGGCCGGCCGCCAACGCCGGTGACGCGAACCTCTCCACCGCGTACAGCAGCGAGGCGTTCGCCTCGACGAGCAATGATCGTGGCGTCTACCTCGCCGGCTATCACCTCGGCCCCTCGCCCGTATCGACCGTTCTCCTCACCGCCAGACTGAACGGCGGCTCGACGCCGGAAGCCTTCCCGGTCGCCTACGACGTGTGGGTCACGAACGCGGACAACACCGGGTGGATCTTCATCGCCAACCTCACGACTCAACCTGACGCGAGCGGGCTGGTGGTGGTGCCGCTCGGCGGCACCTTCTGGACTCACGGGGTTCGCATCCAGCCGACCCTCGTCGGCACGGACGAGCTTGGCGGCCACTACTTCCAGTTGGCGGAGCTCGCGCTGGGCGTCAGGTGAACCGAGGCAAGCCGGCCGCCCGTCAGATCGCCCGCTCGTAGATGACGTATTCGCGGGTGACGGTGCCCAGGCCGTGGTCCCAGAACTGCGGCGGGGTGTCGGGCGACATCAAGCAGTGGTTCACCTTCTTGAACCCGGCGGCGATGGCCCGGCGGTACAGCTCGGCGCTGATGGCCTTGCCTAGCCCAAAGCCCGCGGCGTGCGGGTAGACCGCCACCGTGCGGATGTTGAGGGTGTCCTGCGGCGCCACCACCGCCAGCCCCAGCCCCACCACCGCCTTGGCCTTGTCCACCGCGAGCACGATTTGCTCCGAGCCCACGCGCCGCAGCCACCGGTTGTAGACGTCGGCGAAGTCCTCGTAGGTGGTCTCGGTGACGCTCCAGCGGGTGGCGAACGAGTGCCGGCACAGCTCGTACACGTGCTGCAGGTCGTCCTGCCAGGCGGCGCGGTTGACGTTCCGGAACGAGTAGCCGCGCTTGGCGTTCAAGGCCGCCGGCGCCGAGAAGCGGGCGAGCTGCCCTTCCAAGTTGGTGACCAGCTTGGTCGAGTAGGTGCGCGCCGAGGCGAAGCCGCAGGCCGAGAACAGGTCGGGGTAGTACTTCGGGTTGCGCGGTTCGCCGGCGAAGGGTTCGGTGTCGAAGCCGCGCGTCATGAACCGCCACCGATGCCAGATGTCGCCGGCCATCGGGCCGCGGACGGCGTTCAGGTTGTTCTCGCCCAGCCACTCGGACGCCGCGTTGAGCAGCGCGCGGGCCGCGTCCACGTCGTTCTCGCAGGCGAACAGCCCCACCAGGCCGAAGCGCACCTTGTCGTTCACCAGCAGGTGGTTGTGGAAGGCCGTCACCCGACCCACCGGCTTGCCGTCGCGCGCGACCACGAAGCTGCGCGCCGCGGCGTTCTTGAAGTAGGCGCGGGCCGGGTCGAGCACCGACCGGGTGCCGGCGAGCTCGGCCTTGGCCTGCGCTTCGTTCAGCCCTTCGATGCGCCGGGGCAGGTCGAAGAACGCCTCCACCGGCCGCTCTCCCGGCGCGAACGACTCGAGGTGAAGCTCGCTCATGGTCGTCTCCCAGGCTTGCTCTTCGACCGGTTACCCTACTCCAGCCGCAGGCAATGCCAACCCCGGCTCAGCCCCCGGAGAGGGCCGGTCGGCCCAGCGCGAAGATGCCGCCGACGATGAGCGCCAGGGCCAGCGCCGAACCCAAGAGCGGCAGCAGCGCTCCCGGGTAGGGACGGCGCCGGTTCATCGCCAGGGCCACGTGCAGAGCGACGGCCGCGGCTACCATCATCACCACGTGGCCGATGAGGGCGGGAAACCAGATGCCCCCGGCCACCAGCGCGATGCCGAGGGCGACCTGAAGGTCGAGCAGCCCCACGAACGCCGCTCCGACTGCGCGGATGGCTCGATACGAATCGTCGCCGGTGAGGAGCACGAAGAGAGTGACGGCGAATGCCACCGCGCCGGCGGCGAGCACTCCGTAGCGCACCACCGAATGAATCAGGGCCAGCTCTTGCATTGGCAGTGAATAACCCGCCAGCGGCTTGGGAGCGAGGAGGAGTGCATGGTGCCGGAGATTGTGCTCGGTCTGCCCGGGGAGTAGCACATCGCCAGTCAGATCCCCTTCGGTTCGCGCCACCCACGAAGGAACAACCGAAGTTTCCTACTCGCCGCGCGAGCTAGTATTCCCCGACGGGCGCCGGCACGTGCGCACGCGCCTTCAGGTAATCCCGTGTCCACTCGGGCCGGGACGGAACACCGGCGCAGGCCAGGCCCCCGAAGGAGCATGAGACGCGTTTCTCCCACGCCGAGTCGGTCATTCGAGTCCCCGTCGGCTGAGTGAATTCGTAGTGGCTCATCAGCGGCCCCGCGTAGACGGCGACGTCGGGCCCGCTGTCGACCGTCACGACCAACAAGTCTACGTCGCCGACCGCCTCGTACAGCACCGCGCCCGGGTCGCCGACCGTGTCATCGGCAGGGTCGGTGTGGACGTCTGCCACCAGCGCGTCTTGGTGGTCCGAGTCGTACGCGCCTTTGTAGAACAATTGAGGATACCAGCCAGAGT
>JAHFDQ010000120.1 GCA_023248915.1 Archangiaceae bacterium
AGCAGCGCGTGGGCCAGCGCGCGGCTGGTGAACACCGGCGGGTCGGACATCGACTCGGTGCCGCCGGCGATGGCCACCTCGCTCTGGCCGAGCGCGATGGCGTTCGCCGCGTCGGTGAGCGCCTGCACTGAGGTCGCGCAGGCGCGAGAGACGGTGTGCGCGTCGATGCGGCGGGGCAGCCCCGACGCCAGCACCACCTCGCGGGCGATGGAGAGCGCGGTGACGTTGGGAATCACCTGGCCGAACACGAGCTGGTCGATCTCGGCGGGGTCTAGCTCGGACCGCTGCACCAGCTCTTGCACCACGATGCGCCCCAGGTCGAGCGCCGTCAGCGGGCCGAAGCCCGAGCTGGCCTTCATGAATGGCGTGCGCAACCCCCGGACGATCGCCACCCTCCGGTGCCCGTTCGACTGCTTCGATGCCATGGCCGCCTCCGAGGAAGTGCGCGGCAAGCTAGGCCGGGCGGTGCGGCGTTTCAACGGCGACGAGCGGCGCCCAGCCGGTGCACCGTTTCCACCAGCGCCTTGGCCGAGTCGGGGTCGGTCGGAGGCGTGATGCCGTGACCGAGGTTGAAGATGTGCCCGAGCGGGCCGGCGCGGCGGAGGATGTCGTCGACGCGCGCTTCGAGCTCGACCCGAGGCAGGAACAGCGCGATGGGGTCGAGGTTGCCCTGCACCGCCACGTCGGGGCCGAGGACTTTCCGCCCCTCGTCGATCTCGATGCGCCAGTCGAGCCCGACCACGTCGGCGCCGGTGCGCTTGCACTGCGGCAAGAGGGTGGACATCGAGGTGCCGAAGTAGATGACCGGCACGCCGGTGGCTTGCAGCTCGTGGACGATGCGACTGACGTAAGGCAAGGAGAAGGTCTCGAAGTCGCGGGGCGACAGCTCGCCGCCCCACGAATCGAACACCTGGACGATTTGCGCGCCGGCGGCGACCTGCATCTTCAGGTAGGGGATGAGGGTGGCGGTCAGCTTCTCGAACAGCCGGTGGGCGACCTTCGGCTGCTCGAAGAGCAACCGCTTGATGTCGATGTAGCTCTTCGAACCGCCGCCCTCGACCATGTAGGCCGCGAGGGTGAAGGGCGCTCCGCAGAAGCCGATGACCGGCACCGAGTCGTCGAGCAATTTGCGGGCGCGGCGTATGGCCTCGGCGACGAAGCCCATCGACAGCTCGGGGTCGGGCACCGACAGCTTGTCGACGTCGGCGCTCGAGCGCACCGGGCTGGGCAGGTGTGGCCCCTTGTCGTTGAGCTCGAGCGGCAGCCCCATCGCCTCGACGGCGATCAGGATATCCGAGAAGATGATGGCGGCGTCCACGCCGAGGCGGCGAACCGGCTGGGCGGTCACCTCGGCGGCGAGGTCGGGCGTCTTGCACAGCCCGAGAAACGTCGTCTTGGCGCGAATCTCGCGGTACTCCGGCAGGTAGCGGCCGGCCTGCCGCATGATCCACACCGGGGTGGTGTCGGTGGGCTGGCGGCGCGCGGCGCGGAGCAATCGGTCGTTCATTCCGGGGCGTCTATCACACCGGTGCGAGCGCCGGGTACGCGCTCGGGCCTGAAGTCCGCCCTCACCGCGACGACAAGATGTTCGCGACGCACATCTCGTCTTCGCTGCCTTCTCCCCAGTTCACGTCCTTCACCGTCGAGATGCGGCCCGGAGAATTGTCGAACACGCACTTCAGCCGTAGCTGGTCGCCCGGCTGGAAACGCACCGGCGTCTCGAGCGAGTACTGAAGCTGCCAGTGGAAGTCCCAGTTGGAAATGTCGAGCACCTTGACGTGGGTGTGGTCGGGCCTCTCGAGCCACAGCTGCCCCTCTGCACCGAGCTTGTGCATGTGAAACATCACCGCCTCGATGTTGAAGCCGTTCGTGGTGTCGAGGGTCGACCCGAGCAGCGAAAAGAAGTCCCGCGGGTCTGCCTGGTAGAGGAAGGGCACGTTGGTCGCGCCGGCCGGGATGTTCATCTGCCCCGCCACCCAGCCGGGGTCGAGGAAGGGCTGGTAGACCATCTGGCGATCGACCGAGCTCGCGAGCTGGAACTGGAAGCTCGACTGGTCCGGCTGCAGCGACGCCGCGGTGTTGTAGTGCATCTGAATCACCACCGTCGCCCCGGGCGGCACCGGCACGCCCCCGTTCCGCGGGAAAGTGACGCCCTGGGTTCCGGGAATCCACGCGGTCAACAGGTTCACCGCGAACTCCTGCGGCCGGTTGCCGAACGGCCCCCCGAAGCACGAGTAGCCCGGGGCCGTATCCTCCGCGTCCCACTGGAACGGGGCCTGGGCCGAGTCCGGTGGCACCAGGTAGAGGGCGACGTGGTGCACCATGGCCGTCACCCCCGGCAGCGCGTCGAAGCCGGTCACGAACACCGGGGTGGTTTCGGGCCACACCAGCGGGAAGCAGCGGTAATCGTCCGGCGACAAGGTCGGCGCGTAGGGTTGCTGCATCGCCAGCGTCAGGTCCACCCGCTGAATGCCGCCGGCCAACTTGGGCAGGTCGGCTCCCGGTCTCGCCTTGTCGCCCTCGGGCGCCCCCGCCTTCGCCCAGGCGGCCAGCGTCGCCTTCTGGTCGTCGGTCAGCGACGGATTGTACAGGTAGGTCACGTCCGCCGCGCCCGCGCGCCACGGCGGCATCAACCCCGCGGCCGTCGCCGACGCCGCCGCCTGCGCGCGGGCCTTCGCGCTCGGGTACGAGTCGAGCGCGAACGGGGCGATCGCGCCGGCCGTGTGGCAGGTGATGCAGCGCGAGTCCAGAATCGGCTTCACCTGCTGGTAGTAAGTCGGCGCGGCTGGACCGCACGCGCAGAGCGCGAGCAGGGTCGGGCCCAGGGTGGCGGTGCGAAGGAACAACTCGGTAGCACCGTACCGCGAACCTCTCGCGGGCGGAACACGCCAGGCCCCGGGGAACATTTTTCATCAGTGATTCTGTCCGCCCCTCCAGACGTATGCGGATGCAGTCACGCTGGGCTTCTGTCAACCGTCAGGGGCAAGAGGCCAATCTCGCGGCTCAGAACCGCTGCGGCCAGCCCGATGGCGTCTTGTCGGTTGGTGGAGCGCTCCTGGACCGAACCAGTATGGACAAAGACGGATCGTGACTCGTACATTGACTTGACGGCCTTGCGCAGTTCACGCCGGTTCCCGACCGAGCGCCCGAGCCCGTGTGCAACGGCCTCCGATATCCTTTGCACCGAACTTTCTTGGCCGTCGAGCAGCAGACCCTCTACGACACTGAACGCAAGCGAGATGCTCTTCCCGAAGTCGATGGTTGTGGCCGCCATCGCCACCAGCCTTGCCGCAGACTGAAGATGGCTGCATTCCTGCGACTCGCCGCACATCACGAGCCGGAGCAGACCAGTGTGCCTACTGACTGCTCGCACCTGGTCTCCGCCCTTCAGTACATGGGCGTCTAGGTCTGACCGACTGATCTGAGGTAGTCGAAGGACACTGCGGTCTACAACGTCCAGGTACTCGCCCGTCAGGTCCCACTCGGCCGATTCGATGACGACGGAGGCCGGAGAAAAGCGCTGACTGTCGTCGAAGTAGAGGTCCACAAGGTCCAGCGAAAATGCACAGCCGATCCATGCCAGGCCCAACTGCTCAGCGCGAATGCGCGCTCCGAGCAACGTGTGCGCCTCGACGTCGCTGACCAACATTGTTCCCGTGCCCTCCTTCCGGAGAGCAAGCCGCCGACGGCCGCCCACATCTGTTCCCAACCATTCCTCGGAATCCCGCAAGACGGGAATTCGGAACTTCCATGCCCTTGGCGCTGCCTCAAGGCGTGACGCAATCTCAATAGCGAACGCTTCGGCCGACAGGTCGGGAGGTCGCGCGAACATCGAGCCGTTGGCTTCGTCGTCTTGAGCACCACGTAGGTACTGAAGGACAAGCTGCTGGAGCTTCGCCTTCACCGTCACTTGGCCGTCTCCTCCCCGCGCCCCGCCCGCAGACGCGGTTGGAGTCTAACCAGAAACCCCGACCTCAGCTCCATGGGCCGTGCTCGGCGTTCCCACCGGGGTGGTGTCATGGGCAGGCGGCGCGCGGCGCGGAACATTCGGTCGTCCATTCCACGGCGTCGATCACACCGGAGCGGCCGCGGGCGTCCGACGCTACTGGGCAGCCTCGAGTAGCGAGGCCGCGATGTCGGCCATCGACCTGAAGAGGACCAGCGGGTCGTCCTTCGAGGGCAGAAACCCCCGGCGGCGCCAGAATGCCGCGGCCTCGGCGTCGACGGCATTCACCACTAACGCCCTGCCGCCTACCAGCTCGGCCGCCGCCACGCATCGCTCGAGCGCGTGCTTCAAGAGTCCGCTCGCGATTCCCTTTCCGGCCCACGCCAGGTCGGTCGCCAGTTGGCCCAGCAGAAAGCACGGAACGGGACTGGGAGGTTGGCCGGTCCGAATTGAGCGGGGCATCGACACGGCAACGACCGCCGTCGGCGCGAGCCCGTAGTACCCCACCACCCGGCCAGCTTCGTGCACCACGAGCACCGCGGTGAAGCCCCGCTCTTGATTCGACAGGGCCCGTGACTTGAGCCAGTGGTCAAGCGCCGGCTTGCCGCAAGAGAAGGCCGAGACGTCGTGCGCGGCGGTCAATAATTCGGGAGCGCTGAGCGCCACGAAACCTCTTCTTCAGTCGTCCCACGGGGCCCTGCGCTTCAAGAGCGCGACCAGCTCGCGCACCGGCTTCGCCGGCGCGGCGAGCGTCTCGGTGAAGGCGCCGAAGCCCCGAGCGGACATGCGAATCGGCAGAGCGTCCATCACCACCTCCTCCGCGGCCTTGACCGCGGCGTCACGCACGAAATCCGTCCTCGACCGGCCACGCAGCGAGGCCGCGCGATCGATGAGCGAGAGATCGTCGCTAGGGAGGCGCATCGAGAGTGGGTACTCCTTCTTCGCGGGTCTTGGCATTGGCTCTTCCTCTGACGGCAAGGATAGTCAGTTGTAGCGCATTCTGCAATACACGGGGCTACCGGTCGCCGGCCGGGGCCGTGTCGATCGCGACTGGGGCTTCCCGTGCCCTGCCCCACTCAAGCACGTAGCGGGCTGGGCCTTCGCGGTCTTCGATGAAGACCAGGTGGTTGTCTCCGGGTTCCCACTCGGGCGTGGCTCCGTCGCGCCGGGCCACCCACTTCAGCTCGACGACCGACCCTGCCGGCAGGTTGACCTTCACCTTGCCGGAGGCGTCGGCCGACGCCTTCGAGCGCGACGGATTCCACGCCCCCATCTCGGGGGCCGAGCCCACGGCGACCAGGCGCTCTCCCGCTCTGCCTGGAGCTCCCGCGGGCTCGAAAGTCACCGCTCGCATTCGCTTCGCCTTACGGAGTTGGGCGGCCCGCTCCTTCAGCCCGGCGAACCCCGACTCGGCCTCGGGCTGGGCGAACGCCACCAGCACCGAGCTCGCCGGCACCTGCTGCGGCGGCACTTCCTGGCGCGCGCCCGACGCGTCGGTCCACCTCGCGACGGGCAGTCGCAGAGTCGCGAGCCGAAGCGCCGCGGGTGTCTCTCTCCGGTTGACGGCCACCAGCGCGAGCTCGCGCTGGCTCACTCGAGCGTAGGCGAACAGGCCGTCCTCGACCGCCAGCACCCACGGCGTGCCTCCGGCCAGCGCGGGGTGCGCCCTTCGGAGCGCCAGCGTCCTGGCGATCGTCCCCGCCAGCGCCGGGTTCGCGCCGAACTTCATGTCCGCGCGGTTCTCCGGCTCGGCCGCGCCGGTCAGGCCCGCCTCGGTCCCGTACAACAGCGACGGCGTCCCGCGCGCGGTCAGCAATACTTGCAGCGCCTGCCTCACGCTTTCGGCCTCGCCTCTGCACTGGGTCATCACCCTGGGCAGGTCGTGGTTGTCGAGCAGAGTCACCAGCGCGTCGGGGTCGGCGTAGAGCCGGTCGGAGGAGAGAACCGCGCCGACCTTCGCCGGCTGTTGGTTCTTGCAGAAGACGTCCACCAGGGCGAAGGCCAGCGGAAAGTCGAACATCGCGTCGAACTTCCCCTCGGTGCCGACGCGCGCCAGCACCGCCGGGTCGCCCTCGAGCTCTTCTCCGAGCAGGAACAGCCCGGGCCTTGCTCCGCGAAGCTCGTCGTTGAAGCGGGCCCAGAACGCCGGCGCCACGTGCTTCACCGCGTCGAGCCGGAAGCCGTCGGGCTGGACGGCCGTCACCCAGCGGAGGCTGGCACCGGCCAGGTGGCGGTAGACCTCTTCCCGTTCCTGGGCGAGGTCCGGCAGGCCGTGGACGTCGTGCGTGACGAGCTGGTCGGCGTCGTTCCAATCGGTGAGCGGGCCCCGCCGGTGAAACCACTCCGGGCGCTCGCGCACGAGCGGCGCGTCGGGGCCGACGTGGTTGACCACCAGGTCGAGCAGCAACCGCATGTTCCGGCGGTGCAGCTCGTCGGCCAACCGCTTCAGGTCGGCCTCGGTGCCGAACCTCGGCTCGACCCGGTTCAAGTCGTACGTCCAGTACCCGTGGAAGGCCCCGTGGCCGAAGAACTTCTCGGTCCGCATCGCGAACACCGGCGACAGCCACACCGTCCGCACGCCCAGCGCCTCGAGGTCGCCGAGGTGGTCGATCAACCCCTTCAGGTCGCCCCCGTGGAACGCCGCCGGATCGGAAGGGTCGACGGCCCCGTCATTCGACGGGTCGCCGTTGGCGAAGCGGTCGACCATCACGAAGTAGATCGAATCGGGGGGCTCGGGCAGAACGGGCCGGCTGGCCTCTGCTCGGGGAAGGCACGCCGCCAGCGCGAGGAGCCAGAGCACCAGCACCCTTGACGGCGAACCCGAGTACGAAGGCATCATTCGTGGGTGGGCAAGGTAGCAGAGGCACCGCAGGCCGCCAGCCTCGGGCATCGAGTTCGATCCGCCCCCCGAATACTGAGTATTGTCCGCGCCTGATGACTTCGGATGACGGCAGCGGGTCTCGCGGTCCGACCTCGACGATTCCCGACCCTGGCGTTGAGCCGAACCAGGCGAAGCCCGCGCCGCCCGGGTCGACGATTCCCGATCCCGAGGCGCCACCCCGCCCGTCCGCGTTTGCCGATACGCCGACGACCCCCGCGGGCCCCGGCGAGCTTCCCGAGGGCAAGCGGGCGACGAAGGACCAACTTCCAGCGGGGGACGCTACCCCCGTGAGCAACCAGGCGACCATGTTGGACCGGCCGCTCCGAATGGGGGGGTCTGCCGCGGAGACGCTGGCCGAGGCGTCGTTGCCCGGCGACACGCGTGGCGACGCCGACAGTTCCCCAGCGTCGGTCTTCGACGCTGGCCCGACCGAGGTCTCGACCGGGAGGCTTCGGCCCCTCTCGCCTCCGGCCGCCCTCCCCCCTCCCTCGCTCGAACGCACCAAGTGGATTGCCCTGGGCCTCGCGGGAATCGCGGCCGTCCTCCTCCTCTGGTCGCTGGTGTCGCGCCCCGGCTCGCCCCAGACCGACGTCTCGCCGCTCCAGGCACTGCCCAGACCGACCCAGGCGGCTCCCCTGAAGGAAGCCGGCCACGCGGCCGTCGAACCGCCCCAAGCCGACGTCGTCTGGATTGAGCAGTGGGTCGATGCGGGCGCAGGGTACGCGCGCCTCGAACGGCGCGCGGCGTGCCTAGTCAGCCTCACCAGCGAACCCATGACTGAAGTATCTCTGGAAGGCGGCGTTCTCGGCACCACCCCAGTGCTGATCACTCTCCCGGTCGGGTCCGCGACACTCACGTTCGAGAACCGCACCCTGGGCCTTCGAAGGAAGGTCACCTTCGACGTGCCCGAGGCCCAACGCGCCAGCCGGTCCTTCCGCTTCGAGCGCGGCTGGCTGGAAATCGACGTGCGAACGGGCACCAGCGTTTCCGTCGACGGGCGAGCGGTGGGAATTGCGCCGATCGCGCCGATCTCCCTCTTCGAGGGACCTCATACGGTCGATCTGGCCTGGGCCGTCGGCGGACACCACGCAGGGGTCGCCGAGGTGCGTGCCAACCAGACCGCCACCTACTTGGTTTCGGAACCCAAACCGGCTGAATGAATAGACCGCTGAAGGCCCGCGCCACTTGAGGCTGCGCCCACTCGGCCAAGCGGTTAGCCATACTCGTGCCTTTCTCTCCCCAATTCCGTGCCCTTCTCGAAGCTGCCCCCGACGCGATGCTCCTGGCCGGCGTCGACGGGCTGATCGTGCTGGTCAACGCCCAGGTCGAACGCGACTTCGGCTACTCGCGCCAGGAGCTCGTGGGCAAGCCCGTCGAGCTGCTCGTACCCGAACGGTCCCGGTCGGCGCACGTCGCGCACCGGCGGGGGTTCGCCGCCCACCCCCACTCGCGGCCGATGGGCGCCCCGGGCTCGAACCTCACCGGCCGTCGCCGGGACGGTTCCGAATTCCCCGCCGAGATCAGCCTCAGCTCGCTGCAGATGGGGGAGCGCACCTTCGTCATCGCCGCCATTCGCGACGTCACCGACCGGAAGCGCGCCGAGGCAGAACGGCTGCAATTCTTGGAAGCGCGCGAGGCGGTCCGCGTTCGCGACGACTTCCTCTCGATGGCCTCGCACGAGCTGAAGACGCCACTCGCAGCGCTCCTCGTCCAGGTGCAGTTGATGCTTCGCCAGACGGGCCCAGACACCGGCCTGCACGGCGAGCAGGCGTCGCGCCCACGCCTCGAGCGAATCCGGCGGCTGTTGCAGCGGGTGAACACCCTGGTCGACGGGCTCCTCGACGTCTCGCGCATCACGACGGGGCGGCTCAGGCTCGACCGCGAACCGGTCGATCTGGCTCATGTGGTGGACGAGGTGGTCGCCCGGGTCGCCGACGACTCGGTTCGCGCCGCGTGCGAGCTGACCGTCGAGCACGACGGCCCGGCGATCGGCCAGTGGGACCCGATGAGAGTGGACCAGGTGGTGACGAACCTGCTGTCCAACGCGCTGAAGTATGGCGCAGGAAAGCCGATAAAGGTGAGCGTCGGCGCTTCCGCCGGCCAGGCCCACCTGGTGGTGCGCGACCACGGCATCGGCATCAGCCCCACGGATCAGCAGCGCATCTTCCAGCGCTTCGAGCGCGCCGTCTCGGGACGCAACTACGGAGGCTTGGGCCTGGGGCTGTGGATAGTCAGAACCGTCGTCGAGGCGCACGGGGGCGCTGTGCATGTGGACAGCCACCCGGGCGAGGGGTCGGAATTCACCGTCGACCTGCCCCAGGTGCCGACCGAAGAGGTCGCGGCACCGCCGCCCGCCTAGTACCGCTCGGCGGTTCGCCCGCTCAGGGACTGGGCTGGGCGGGGATCGCCGGCTCGGGCGCTTGGGGCTTGGGCGTGCCCGTTCCCAGCTTCGACGCGGCGAGGAAGCTGTCGAAAATCGCTCCGGCCCGGTCGGCGATGAACGGCGCCGCGACCGCCAGGGCCTCGGGTTCTCGCTCGTGGTTGAAGTCGAGCAGCGCGGGCACGGTAAGCTCGGCGCTGACAGGCTCGGCGCCGGCGAGCCCCGCGGTCACCTTCGCGTACACCGTCCAGCGGTAGCGCCCGGAGAGCTGCGAGAAGAACGCGGCCCTCGTCTCGACGAGCAGCAACAGCGGCGCCCCGCGCGCCTCGGCCGCGACCTTCTTGTACCGGAGCCCGCTGTCCGGCGCGGCGCCGAAGTCCGCCGCGACCGAGCCGAAGGGCACTTCGCGCACCTCGAGGTTCCGGGCGGCGAGCGACTCGCCCACCCGCTTCGAGAGGGCCTCGGGGACGGCCGCGACTGCGCCGCCGTGCTCGGGGTCTCGGACAAAGGCAACTGCCACCGCCGCCGGCTTGTCGAGCCGCCGCACCTCGACCCGCGGCAGGCAGCCGCACAGGCACAACGCCGCAGCGATGAGGGCGCCCCGCTTCAAAACCATGCCTCCGCCTCGACCGCGACCAGCGAGTGCCAGTGGCGCTCGGGGCCGATGAACAGGTTGTACTGGTCGAGGCTGGCGACGAAGGCGTTGCCGTAGGCCGCCTGCTGGTTCGAGTACTGCAACCCGTACAACAGCCGCAGCGACGGCCGGGCGTAGATGCCGAAGCCGGTCGGGTTCAGCACCAGGCCCCCCTTCAACTGCCAGGTGTTGCGGGTGTCGGAGTCACCCATCTCGAAGCCCCGGGTGTCGGGCACTCCGCCGGAGTTCTGAAAAACCGAGTCCACGTGCTCGCGGTACAGCCGGCCGTTGGCCGACTTCTCCTCTGCCAGGCTCGACTCGACCAGGATGTGCACCGTCTGCGACAGGTAGAGCTGCAGCCGCAGCACCGTCGACCAGTAGGTGCGGTTGTCGTCGCCCGGCGCGAGCGTGTCGTCCGGGTTCACGTCGCGCCCGTAGAGCAGCCCCCAGGCCGCGTCGAGCCGGTCGGGAATCAGCGTCAGCAACATCTCGTTGCCGGCCTGGAACTGGGTGCGCCGCGCGGTCAGCTGCGCCAGGTAGATGGTGTAGGTCTGGCTCTGGAAGGTCTCGACGTACCGGCCGTCGGGGGGGCGCTTGGTGTACCCGACGTAGAAGTCGTCCCACTTCAGGGGCCCCAGTTTCCCGAAGCCCAGGTGCCCGATGAGCCGTGAGCTGTTGGCCGAGGTGGGCTGCGGCTTGGGGAAGAGCGCTTCCTGGCCCGGGTTCTCTTCGAGAAAGTGCTTCACCACCTCGTGGCGCAGAAAGTCTTCGGGGCGCACGCCGGGCGTGAAGTACGGGGCGTTCTGGTTGCCGTCCACCCGCGGCTCGTAGGCGTACTGGCCTCCGGCGCCGATTTCGGCATGGTCGCCGAGGCGCACGCGCACGCTGCCGCCCACCGTCGGCACCGAGTTGTACGCCGCGCCGTGCAGCGCGAAGCCCGAGTCGCCGAGCCCCACCAGCACGTCCACCGGGTCGAAGTGGTAGTTGGCCGACACGCCCACGGTGTCCGAGAAGATGCTCGCCGGGCGCATGTCGTACAGCCCGAGAATTCCGAAGTAGCTCTCGAGCGTGCCGAGCTGCCAGGTCACCCGGTCGAGGACGACGTTGCCCGCCTTGACGTACAGCTGCGTCAGCCCGAACTGCGCCAGGCTGCCGTTCGCGGCGTCGACGTTGCGAACCGACCCGCCTTCCAGCTTGGCGTGCACCGCCGCCCAGACCTCTTGGGTGCCCGGCCGCGCCTGGAGCACGTCGAGCCCCAGCTCGAGCGCGGCCCAAGGCCCCTCGTTCAAGAGGCGCCCCGAGAGGTTCCAGTAGCCGAGCCGGCCGTCGCCCCCCTCGAAGTCGGGGCGCGCCATCACCCGGAAGTAGCCGCCGGCGTTGAAGCGGTCGGCCGCGGCTTCGGCGGACGCCAGCGCCGGCAGCAGCAGGGCGGCGACGGCGACGGTGCGGGCGGCCCCTCTCATGGCCGGCGGCTCTTACCTCAGTGGCAGGCCCGCGGCATCTGGATTCGGGTCAGCGGTCTTCGCGCAGGTGCCAGACGCGAAGGACAAAGAGGTCCCGGTCGGTAATCTCGTAGCGAACCTCGTAGTCGCCGAGGATGATTCTGCGCACTTCGCGCGGTTGGAACTCGACCAGCCGCGACCCGAGGCGAGGATGCGCCGCGAGCCGCCGTACGCCGGCCAGAATCAGGTCGACGGCGCGCGCCGCGGCGCCGGGGTTGGCGTGCGACAGGAAACCGTGGATCCGCGCCAAGTCTCCCTGCGCCTTGCTCGTCCACCTGAGGGACATCAGCGCCGCCGGGAACGCCCGCGCCGGGGAAGCCCCGCGGCCCACGCTTCGACGGCGCCGTGGTCGACCGTCCTGCCTGCATCGACGTCGGCCAGCGCTTCCAGCGTCAGCACGTGCCGCTTGCGCTCGAGGTCGACGAACAGGGCCAGCGCTTCTTTCATGACCCACCCTCTCGGACGGTCGAGCTGTTTCGCGAGCGCGTCGACGTCCTTGGCGAGCGCCGACGGAACGTGGGCGGTGAAGACGCGGTGGCTCATGGCAACCTCGAATCGACTTCAATCAAGATGATTAATATTAGCGACCCGGGGTCTCGGCCACAAGGTGCGCGTCACCTCAGCGGCAGGTCCACGGCATCTAGATTCGCCGCCGAGCTCACGACGCCCGACCCGGGCGCTTCTCCCCTCGCCGCCGACGCGCGCCGGACCGAGGGGAGCACGGCGTGGTAGGCCGCGCTCGCCAGAAGCACCAGGGCGGCGCCGCCGACCAGCGTCCCTGGCACCCCCACGCGCGACGCCGCCCACCCCGCGGCCAGCGCCCCGAAGGGAGTGACGCCGACGAAGATGGTGGTGAACATGCCCATCACCCGCCCCCGCAGGTGAGAAGGCGCCCGGCCCTGGAGCAGCGTGAGCGTGCCCGACGACTGGTTGATGTGCCCGTACCCGATGACGCCGAGCGCCACCGCCGACAGCACCGCCGAACGCGACAGCGACAGCCCCAACAGCCCCACCCCAAGTAGCGAGGCCCCCAACCCCACCCGCCGGTCGAAGCCCGCCGTCCCGCGCCGCACCAGCATCGCCACCGAGCCAACCAGCGACCCGAAGCCCGCCGAGGCCAACAGGCGGCCGAGGAGGTCCGGCCCGCCGTGCAGCACCTCGGCGGCGACCAGCGGCATCAACACCCCGTAGGACAGGCCGAAGGCGCTCGAGGCCACCAGCAAGACGAGCGGCGCGAACACCTCAGGAGTCTTGCGGGCGAAGGTCATCCCCTCGGCGATGGCGGACGGGGCGACCGCGCCTGACGCTGCCCGCGGCACGTCGATGA
>JAHFDQ010000487.1 GCA_023248915.1 Archangiaceae bacterium
GCCGGCTCGACGTCGCCACTCATGCGCACACGACGCTCGTGCTGCCTGGAGGCACGGTGCTCGTGGTCGGTGGAAACGAGGGCGACACCTGGGGCTCATCGGCCGTCCAGCTGGGAATTCCTGAGGGGCTCGCGGTGGAATCGCTCGGCGACGCGCTCGAGGCGCCGGCGGCCACGCAGCTCGATCAGCAGGACCGAAAGGCCCAGCTCGCCGACGCCCGGCGGTTGCGCGACCAGGGAGAGCACGACGCCGGAATTGCGCTCGCGACGGACGCGACCAGGCGTTGGCCCGGGGACGCCGGCGCCTGGCGCGCGCTTGGCACGGTGCTGTACTCCAGCAAGCGCTTCGCCGAGGCAGTCGGTCCGCTTCGTCGCGCGGTGGAACTCGACCCGGAATCGCCCTTCGCGCTCATCGAGCTCGCCGACGCCCTCACCTTCGCGGGGGAACTGGCCGAGGTGACGGCGATGTACGAGCGGGTGCTGGCGCTCTGCGAGGAAGATTCGACCTTCACGTGGAGCGTGGCGGCGAGGGCGCGCGCGCAGCTTCAGTTCGCCCGCCTGAAATCGGGTTCGGGCGACGACTTGAAGCAGGTCGCGAAGGGGCCCGGTGAGCACGCTTCGACCGCAGAGTGGAACAACGCCGGCACCGCGCGGCTCGACGTGGGACAGGCCGGCGAGGCGAGGGAGGCCTTCGAGCGAGCGCTGAAGCTCGACCGTCACAACGACTACGCCTGGGGCAATCTCGCGGCCGCCCTCCTGAAGTTGGGGAAGCCGGGCGAGGCGCTCGCCGCGGCCGACGAGGCGTTGCGGTTGCGCAAGGGCGGCCCCCGGTCGGTCCAGGCGCTGCTCGCGCGCGGCATTGCCCTGTACGACCTCGGACGCTTCGCCGAGTCGGTGAAGGCCTACGACGCCGCGCTCGAGCTCGAGGACTCGGCGGTGGCCTGGAACAACCGGGGGAATTCGCTGCGCAAGCTCGACAAGGAGCGCGCGGCCCTCGACAGCTACGACAAGGCCGCGACACTCGGACACGCCGGCGCGTTCTGGGGGCGAGCCTGCGTCTACGCCCTGCGCGGTGACACGGAACGAGCCCGAGAACAGGCCCGCGAGGCCATCCGCCGAGATCCGTCGCTCGAGAAGGCGATGGTCGCCGACCCCGAGCTCGCCAGCGTGCTGCCGCTGGGCTGACCGGCCGTAAGACTGCGGGTCGGCCAGCCTGGCGCGTCCTGCGCACATTGCCATGCAGACCGTAACCGCGCCGGTCACTCCGTGATGGCGAATGCCACATTCCGCTCCGGCAGGGACGGCTGCCGCCGCTGACTCCTCGGGGCTCGCCCGCCGGCTCGAGGTCGGCACAGGGGTTGCTACCGCCCGCCCCAGTGATGCAGTGGGCGACAGCGCGGCCTTTCCTGAGAGCCCTCGCCCTGATGGTGGTCGCCGGCGGCCCGGCCGCGCGCGCCGCCGACAAGTCAACCGGCGCGGCGTGCGGCCCCGACCCCGTTCTGTGCGGTTTGATTGCCGAGGCGCTGGAGAAGAGCCCCGAGCTGGCGGGTGGAACGACGCGAGTGCTGGCCGAGCGTGCCCGGACCCAGCAGGCCGGAGCGCTGGCCGACCCGATGGTCTCGGTCGGCTATCAGAATGACGGCTTCACCTCGCTGCCGCTCGGCAGGATGGACACCACCTTCTTCTCGCTGTCGGCGACCCAGTGGGTGACGCTGCCGGGCAAGCGCGGGGCGCGAGAGGCCGTCGCGTCGTTCGAGGCGAAGAAGGCCGAGGCCCGACTGGCCCGCCTGCGCCTCAGCCTCGAGGCCGACGTGCGGCGGGGCTACGTCGACCTGCTGCTCTCGCGCGACCAGTTGGCCCTGCTCGGTGAAATCGAAGCGCTGTGGCAACAGGCCGAGGGGCTGGCGAAGACGCGGTACGCGGTGGGCGAGGGCTCTCAAGCCGACCTGTTGCGCGCCCAGCTCGAGCGCAGCCGGCTGGTGCAGCGGCGCTGGGCGCTCGAGGCGGACGAGCGCGGCCGGCGGGCGGCGTTGAATCGGCTGCGCGCGCACCCCCTCGACGAGCCGTTGCCGACACCGGCGCACCTGGACAAGCTGGGCGATCCGCCGGTGACGGGCGCCGACGCCGCGCGGGCCGACGCGCTCGACCGCAGCCCCGAACTGGCCGAGGCAGGCTGGACGGTCGAGCAGGCGAGGGCGGCCGCCGACCTCGCGCGGCGCGAGCGGGTGCCCGACTTCTCGGTGACGGCCTCGGTGATGCCGCGGGGCGCTCTCGAGCCGATGTGGCAGCTGGGCGTCGGCGTGCCGCTGCCACTCTTCGCCGACCGGAAGCAGGCCAAGGCGGTGGCCGAGGCCGACCTGCGCGGAACGGCCGAGGCCAGCGCGCTCGAGGCGACGCGCCAGGTGCTGTTCCTCCGCACCGAAGAGCGGCTGATTTCGCTCGAGGCGACGGTGCGCGCGAACCGGCTGTACCGCGAGGGGCTGCTGGTGCTCTCGAGGTCGGCCGCGTCGAGCGCCATGGCCCAGTACGGAGTGGGGCGGTCGACCTTCGCCTCGGTGCTCGACGTGCTGAACGGGTACCTGTCCGACCAGGCCGGCTATCTCGAGTCGCTGGCCGAGGCGCAGCGGCTGGCCATCGCCCAGGCCGAGCTGTCTCTGGCGCCAGGCGCCGGAGGTCGTTCGGCCATGGCCGCCGGTTCGGTGCCCGGCAGCGGCGAAGGGATGAGAGGGTCCGCGCCGAAGTCCGCGCCCGCGCCCGGGGCCGCTCCGGCCGCGGCGGGGGCAACTTCGGGTGGTATGTGAGGACGTGAGCATGGCTGACTCGACCCCCGAGCCGTCCCGAAGCCGAACCCCGTGGGGCGCTATCGCCGCCGCGCTCGCCGTGGGCGTGTGTGCGGGCGCGGCCGGCGTCTACTTCGGAACGCGCGACCGGACAGCCGCGATGGGGGCCGACGCCGGGGCGGACGCCTCGGTCCAGCCGGTGGCCGAGGCGCGCTACCAGTGCCCGATGCACCCCGAAGTCAACCAGGTAGGGCCCGGCTTTTGCCCCATCTGCGGCATGGCGCTGGTGCCGATGGACGCGGCGCCCGCCGACGGCGGCGAAGCGGCGGTGCGCGGCCTGGCGGCGGTGACCATCGACCCCGACCGGCAGCAGCTCATCGGGCTGCACACGGCGGAGGTCGCCTCGGGCCCAGTCGGCGGAAGCTGGCGCACGGTGGGGCGCGTCGCGGTGGACGAGACCCGGGTGCGGCACGTGAACGTCAAGGTCGACGGCTTCGTCGAGCGGCTCTTCGTGGACTTCATCGGCAAGCCGGTGAAGAAGGGCGAACCCCTGTTCTCGCTCTACAGCCCCGAGCTGCTCAGCGTGCAGAACGAATACCTCTTGGCCCTGCGCACCCAGCGCGCGCTGGCCGACGCCGGGTCGCTGGGAGCCTCGGGCGACGCGCTGGTTTCCGCGGCGAGGCAGCGGCTGCTCAACTGGGACGTGCCCTCGGGGGTGATTCGACAGCTCGAGACCTCCGAGACGCCGCAGCGAACGCTCACCCTGGTTTCTCCCATCTCGGGCGTGGTGACCGAGAAGTCGGTGGTCGAGGGGGCGCGCCTGAACGCCGGCGACATGCCCTTCTCCATTACCGATCTCGCGCAGGTATGGGTTCAGGCCGACGTGTACGAGAGCGACCTGTCGCGCATCAGGCTCGGCCTGTCCGCGACGCTGACGCTGCAGGCGCTGCCCAACCGCACCTTCGAGGGCCAGGTGCGCTTCGTGGACCCGGTGCTCGACCCGAAGACGCGCACGGCCAAGGTGCGCATGGAGTTCGAGAACCCCGATGGCGAACTGCGCCCCGACCTGTTCGGCGAGGTGGTGTTCCACAGCGACGAGCGGGAAGGGCTGTCGGTGCCCTCCGACGCGGTCGTCGACACCGGCACCCGCAAGGTGGTCTTCGTGGCGCTGGGCGAGGGCAAGTTCGCGCCGCGGCTCATCGAGACCGGCGCCACCGCCGGAGACCGGGTCGAGGTGGTGTCCGGGCTGGTCGCGGGCGAGCGGGTGGTGACGCGCGCCAACTTCCTGATGGACTCCGAGTCGCGCCTGAAGGCCATCGTCGAGGCGGTGCGGGGCCGGCCTTGATTCGGCGAATCATCCGGTTCAGCGCCGAGAACCGGCTGCTGGTGATTGCCGCCGTCGCCGCCGCGCTCGCCGGCGCGGTCTACAGCATGCAGCGCATTCCGCTCGACGCGATTCCCGACCTGTCGGACACCCAGGTCATCGTCTACTCGCGGTGGGACCGCAGCCCGGACATCCTCGAAGACCAGGTCACCTACCCGCTGGTGACCAGCCTGCTCGGCACGCCCCGGGTGAAGGCCGTGCGCGGGTTCTCGGACTTCGGCTTCTCGTACGTCTACGTCATCTTCGAGGACGGCACCGACCTGTACTGGGCGCGCAGCCGGGTGCTCGAGTACCTGTCGAAGATTCAGTCGCAGCTCCCGCCGGGAGTGAAGACCGAGCTCGGGCCCGACGCGACCAGCGTCGGCTGGGTGTTCCAGTACGCCCTGGTCGACCGCGAAGGCAGCCACTCGAGCGACGAACTGCGCTCGTACCAGGACTGGTTGCTCAAGTACGCGGTCCAGTCGGTGCCGGGCGTGGCCGAGGTCGCCACGGTGGGCGGGCAGGTGCGGCAGTACCAGGTGACGGTGAACCCGAACGCGCTCGCCGCTTACCGAATTCCCCTC
>JAHFDQ010000121.1 GCA_023248915.1 Archangiaceae bacterium
ATCGACGTGGACGCCGCCAGCGCCAGGTACGCAACGGCGAACAGCGTCCAGCCGGCGAGCACCACCTTTGGCCTTCCGATGCGGTCGGCCACGCGGCCCGCCGGCGTCGACACCGAGGCCTTCACGATGTGCAACGCCAGCCAGGCCAGCGGCAGAAACTCGGGCCTGGCCCCCTGCTCGGAAAGCCGCAGCAGGAGAAACGCGTCGGTCGAATTTCCCACGGCGAAGAGCGCGACCGGCACCAGGTAGTAGAAGAGCCGCGTCGGCATCGGGTCGAGCGCCTCGGGACGCATGGCCGCGGCGGGCCTCGCCGGTTCCTTGGCGAGGAAGATGGCGGCGACGCCGATCGCCCCGGGAATCGCCGAGAGCAGGAACACCCGGTCGACGGCGACTCCGAGGGCGACGAGGGCCGCCGCGAGCGCAGTGCCGATGGCGGCTCCGGTGTGGTCCATCGCCCGGTGGAAGCCGAAGGCGCGCCCACGGCTCTCGGGGCCCACCCACCCGGAAATCATCACGTCGCGGGGCGCCGTGCGCAGCCCCTTGCCCACCCGGTCCATGCCCCGCACCACCAGGGGCTGCCACCAGACCGACACCACCGCCATCCACGGCCGGGCCAAGAGCGAAGCGGTGTAGCCGGCCAGCACCATGGGCCTCAGCCGGGGCGACCGGTCGGCCCACTTCCCCGACCACCACTTGAGCGCGGCGGAGGTAAGGTCGGCCAGCCCTTCCATCGCCCCGATGAGCAGCGGCGCCCCGGCGATGTGCGCCGAGAGGAACGCGGGCAGGAGCGGGAAAATCATCTCGCTCGAGACGTCGGTGAACAGGCTCACCAGGCCCAGCGCGATGACGGCCGTCGGCAGCGGGGCGCGGCTAGGGCTTCGGGCCAAGGCCCGCCTTCTTCCTCGCTTCGAGCAGCTTGGCCAACTCGCCTTCGCCGAGCGGCGCGACGTCGCCGACCAGGCGGGCCGCGGTGAGTATTCGCGCGTAGTGCTCGACCAACTCCATGCGCAGCAGCGCCTGGGTGAGGCCGTCGCCGAGCGCCAGCGCCCCGTTGCCCGAGAGCAGCATCGCGTCGTACGCCGCCGCCTGCGCGGCCACCAGCGCCACCCCGTCCGCTTCCTTGGGCAAGAAGCGCCGCACCGTGGGAATGCGCGCGCCCAGACTCACCACCAGCTCGGGCATCGCCACCGGCGCCAGCTCGGCGCCGCACAGCCCCCAGGCGGTGGCGTACGGCGGGTGCGCGTGCAACACCGCGTTCACCTCGGGCCGCGCCCGGTAGGCCGCCAGGTGCAGGTCGAGCTCTGAGAAGGGCTTCTTCCGCCCCTCGAGCACCTTCCCCGCCAGGTCGACCACCAGCAGGCAGGCGTCGTCGACGTCGCGCTTCGAGACCGCGGTACACGTGATGAGCAGCCGATTCCCGGTCAGGCGCACCGAGAGGTTGCCGTCGTGATTCGCCACCCAGCCGTTCTGGTGCAAACGGCGGGACGTCTCGACCAGCTGCGCGCGAAGCCTGGGCAGCGGCACCAACCCCATCAGGCGTCCACCGCGTCCACCACGCCGACGATCAGCGACCGGATGGGCAGCGTCTTGTCGCCGAGCAACTGCCGCACGCCGTTGCCTTCGCGCATGACCAGCACCACGTCGCCCGGGCCCGCGGAGGACGACTTGTCCACCGCCAGGAAGCTGGAACCAATCGGCCGGCGCTGCTCGTCGAGCGGCTGCACCACCATCAGCTTCCGGGCTTCGAAAGCCGGATGCTTCGCCGTCGCCACCACGTTGCCCAGCACCTTGCAGAGATTCATACCGACACCGCGTCGACGATGCCGACGATGGCGCTATCGACCGGCACGAAGGACGGGTCGAGCGCGAGCGCCGCCTCGCGGCTGCCGACCAGGTACACCAGCGTCTCTGGCGAGGCCGAGACGGTGTCCACCGCCACCTCTGGCGACCCCACCGGCTGCTGGCGATGGTCGAGCGGCTGCACCAACAGCAGGCGCTTGCCCTCGAGCCCGTCCGCCTTGCGCTCGCACACCACCGTGCCGATGACCCGTCCCAGGTACATGCGGCGGAGGTCTACTACATGGTGGCGCCCAAGATCAGCGGGATATGGACCTCGGCCTCTTCATCGGCGCCGAAGGCGGGGAACGCCATCCGCTTGGCCCGAGACTTCAGGCACTCGCCCAGGGGCGACAGGTCGACGTCCTTCTTGTCGATCTCGGCCCGCTTCACCACGCCCGAACCGCCGACCGTCACCGTGACTTCCGCCTTCCCCAACTTCAGGTTGGGATTCTTCCGGAGCTCGTTCTCGATGCACTGCTGGAAAGCGGGCATCGACTGGGCCACCACCTTGGACGTCGCCTCTTCGGAGAGCCCGCCGGTCGAGTTGTCCTTGGCCGTCACTTCGGTGCAAGAGCGAACCTTCGGGCCGATTTCCTGCCGGGTGCTGTCTCCGTAGAGCGCCGCGAGCTCTTCCTTGGTCGGAACGTGCTTGACCGGCGCCTTGGGGTCCACCACCGGCGGCTTGTCGGGTAGGGGAACGGGGGCCTTCACCGTCGGGACCTGCCTGACCGGCGGCGGCGGCGCCACCGCCTTCTTCTTCTTGTTCTTCCCAGTCAGCAGGTCCTTCAGCCCCGACACGCCGCCCGTCGAGAACAGCGACTCGGTCACCTCGTGCCCCTGCTCGTCGACGCGAGTCACTTCGAGGGGCACGATGTGCATCATCGAGAGCGCGTACAGCACCGCCACCGGCAGCACCAGCCCGCCGACGACGAAGGACGCAATCTTCCAGGGCGGGTTGCGCTTATTGACGCCGGCCTGCTCGATGTAGAAGCGGGTGGCCTCGCCCGGCGGCGGCAGCATGGCCGGGTCGATGTCGCCCAGCGAGTCGAACGGGTCGGCGACCGCGGCCTTGCCGTTCTTCTTCTTCTGGACCTCTTCGATGACCCGGTTGGGCTGCGACTGGTACTGGGGGCCATCGTCGGCGGTGGGGTTGTCGGAGAAGAGCTCTCCCAGAGGATCATACCCGGCCTTCTGCCCGACGACCTCGGGCGAAGGCGCCTGGGTCGCCGACAGCGCACCGTCGACGACTCCCGGGCCGCTCGGTTCTTCGTCGGCGCCCGGGTCGGTCATGTCGGGAGAGGCCTCGGCGTTCCTCGGGTCTTCGCCCGGGTCGGTCTGCGCCTCGAGCGGCGTCGCCACCCCGAGCCTTCCGTGGACCTTGGGGTGAACCGGTGCCGGAACGGGCGGGGAAGCCACGGGAGGGCCGGGCGCCGCGCTCGGGTCGACCCCGGCGAACAGCGTCGCGAGCTCGGCGACGTCCCGGGCGCGCTTCCAGTCCTTCATGCCCTGGTTCCACACGTAGGTTCGCAGCGTGACGTCGCCGGCCTTGACCAGCGTGTGGAGCGCGCGCGGGTCGAAGGGCCCTTCCTGCTTGCCCTTCACCATGGCGAACCAGACGATGGAAGGGTCGAGCGCCGGCGCGACGCGGGTCTTCTCTTCCTCGCCGCCGCCCAGGACCGGGGCCGGCACCGCCGCGGTCATCGCGAACAGCGCCGCGCGGTCGACCTGCATCGCGGTGGTCTTCTCTTCGGGCGGCGCCTTGTCCTCGTGGGGCGGGCCCTTCACCACCATGATCGCCTGGCAGTGCTTGCAGCGGATCTTGATCGCCTTGCCGCGGACGCGGTCGTCGGCGATCGAATACCGCTTTTGGCACTTCTCGCAGGAAACGTTCACGTTCGGTGGCCGGCCTCGAAACTACAGCAGAGCACGATATTTACCATGCACGGAAGCGCGCCGCTGTCGTACCGTGACTCGAAGCGCGGCGTTGACTTGCCGGTCCATGCCCATTATGCAGCCGCACCTCAAACTTCCCCTCTATCGCATAGGTCGATCGCGTATGCCCGCAAAGGATCTCGGAACCAAGTTCCTCTGCTTCAAGTGCACCACGAAGTTCTATGACATGAAGCGGCCCGACCCGGTCTGCCCGAAGTGCGGCGCCGACCAGCGCGAGAGCCCGGCGAACCGGCCCCCAACGGAAGGACGGCGCGGTCGCCTGGCCGCCGTGCCGAAGGTGGTCGAACCGGTGGTCGAGGTCGCGGCCGAAGAACCCCTCGCCGAGGCGGAAGACGAAGACGTCGACGCCATCGAAGAGGAAGAAGAAGATCTCGGCGCCGACGACGACGCCTAGCCCGGCGGTTCAGTCCACCTTCGCCGGAGCGGGCCAGCTCAGGTCCCTCGTCACCGCGGCGCCGGAACGTACCTCGACCGCCTCGGTCAGCTCGCCCAGCCGGGGGTGCCAGAAGCGAAGCTTCGTGGGGCCGGCGGGGGCGTCGCGAATCTCGTAGCGCCCGTCCGGGCCGGTGACGGCGAAGTACGGGTGGTCGAACGTCTTCACCCAGGCACGCATCCAGGTGTGCACGTCGCACTTCAGGTCGACGACCGACGGATTGGCGGGCAGCGGCTTCCGGGTGCTCATGCCCTCGATGGGCATGCCGATGTTGAACAACTGCCGCGCGTCGGTATCGGCGCGGACGTTGTGGAGCAGTGGGTCGGAATTGCGAATCACCAGCGTGCTGCCGGCGCGCGCGGCCGAAACCGGGGGCCAGAAGGCGCAGCGGCGCTGGTCGACGACGACCGGCTCGGCGGGCCCTGGCACTGCGTGCGCGTCCACCGAGACGACGACGCCTTCCAGGGCGCCGTCCCGGCCGACCAGCAACGATCGGTCGGGGAGCTCTCGGCCACACTCGCGCTCGACCGTCGGCGAGAGTCGAAGGGCAGGAAGCTCGGGCGCCACGCCCGAGAGCCGCACCGTCCCGTGGACTGCGCCAGGAGCGGGCGCGGGCTCAGGCGCCTGCGGCGGTTCAGCGCGCGAGCCGGTGGAAGCCGCCCCCGGTTGCCGTTCGCAGCCGACGGTGAGAAGTGTGAGAGCGAACAGAGAAAGCTGGGTCACGAAGTGTCCTGGTGGAAATGTGCGTTGGATCCTTCCAGGCCTTGTTGGTAGAAGGACTGGGGGGCTCGCTGCAACGTTCTTTGGGGAGGCTGGCTACTTGCGGGAAAAACTGAAGGCACTGGCGACGCTCCAGCAGGTGGACCTGGAGATTGCAGCGCTCCGCAAAGCCGCCGACATCTTTCCGAAGCAGCTCACCGACCTGGACAAAGAGCTCGCCGCCGCCCGTAGCGCCCTCGAAGCCGAACGCGCGCGCCTGGCCGACCTCGAGCGCCAGAAGGGCAACCTCCAGCAGAGCATCACCGACGAGAAGGACAAGGTCCGGAAGTGGGAATCGCGGCTGACCGAGCAGCGGTCGACGCGCGAGTACGCCGCGCTCGCCCGCGAGATCGACATCGCCAAGAAGGCCAACCAGACGATGGCCGAAGAGGTGGTCGAGCTCGGCAAGACGCTGGCCACCCAGCGCGACGCGGTGAAGGCCAAGGAACAGGAATTCGCCGCCGTGCAGGACCGGGTCGGTGGCCAGGTGGCCGAGCTGAAGCAGAAGGTCACCGACGCCGACGCCCAGGTGAAGGAATTGGAAGTAAAGCGGGCCAAGGCCTCGACGGTCGTCGACGTGGGCCTCTTGCGCCGGTACGACACCGTGAGGAAGAAGCGGCTGCCGGTGCTGGTGCCGGTGCTCGCCCCGGGGACCTGCCAGGGCTGCAACATGAACGTGCCGCCGCAGCTCTACAACACGCTGCGCTCGACGCTCGGCACCGACATCTGCCCGTCCTGCCACCGCATCATTTACGCGTCCGAAGCGCTCGAGGCACCTGCGGCGCGGTAGTCGGCACGCGCGCCTCTTATGCCACCTCGAGCCTCCCTCACCGACCACCGGGCGTCCAAGCCGGGCAAGGCGAGCGTGAAGGACGCCGAGCTCTTGCGCCACATCGCTCGGGAAGAGCCACTGGCCGCGACGTTGCGCGCGTTCCCGGGCCTCACCCGCGAGAGGCTGAATCGGCTCTTGGAGAGGTTGGCGGACGTCGCCGAAGAGCTGCCGCGGACGCTGTCCGCGCCCGAGGTGCCGGTCGCCATTCCGCGCCTGCGCGTCTATTCGGACGGGGCGGCGCGGGGCAACCCGGGGCCTGCGGGGGCCGGAGCGGTGCTGGTCGAGCCTTCGGGCCAGGTGGTGGACCGGCTGGGCAAGTTCCTCGGGGTCCAGACCAACAACTTCGCCGAGTACACCGGGCTGTTGATTGGCCTCCGGCGCGCCCGCGACCTCTCCGTCCGCGAGGTCGAGGTATTCGCCGACAGCGAGCTGATGATTCGGCAGTTGGGCGGGCGCTACCAGGTGAAGAGCGCGTCCTTACGCCCACTGTACGAAGAGGCGCTCGAACTGCTCAACGGCTTCTCGAGGGTCAAGCTGGTGCACGTCCCGCGCGAGATGAACTCCGCCGCCGACGAGATGAGCAACCGCGCCATCGACGAGCGGCTCTGAGATCCCGAAGCCCCCGGGCTGACCGACTGTTTCGACAGCGCCACACCTGGCCTGCTAAGTAGCAGGTTCGCCGTGCGGTCGGCCGGACCGTGGGAGGCCCCTCATGAAAAACCTTCGCGTCGTACTCTTTGCTCTCGGCGTCGCCGGGAGCGTCCTGCTCACCATGCACTGCGGCCCGGCCAAGCCCGCCTGCGGCCCGTCCACTTGCGCGAACGGCTGTTGCGACTCGAGCGGGAAGTGCCAGCCTGGGACCGCGCTGGCGGTTTGCGGCGCGAGCGGCGGGACGTGCGCGGCCTGCACCATCAGTCAGGTCTGTCAGCTCGGGTTCTGCGTCGCCACCGGCGGCGGTTGCAAGGCGAATGGTGTCGCGTGCGGGTCCGGGTCAGAGTGCTGTTCGAACGCGTGCACGGGCGGGGTCTGCGGCGGAGGCGCTTCGAGCTGCGCGGCCACCTGCGCGAGCGGCTGCTGCAACGGTTCGGGTTCCTGCGTCGCCGGAACGGCCACCAACGCCTGCGGCCAGAACGGCGACGTCTGCGCCGCCTGCACGGGGGCTCAGCAGTGCACCCTCGGAGCCTGCCGCGACCCGGGCTGCTCGAGCGGCTGCGTCGGGTCGGCCGACGGCGGCGCGGCGTCGTGCTTGCCGGGCACCAGCAACGCAACGTGCGGCAAGGGAGGCGTGACGTGCGTGGCCTGCACCAACAGCTCGACCTGCTCGGGGACCGGGGTCTGCACGGGCGGCACTTGCTCTGGCTGCTTCGACGGGCTCGGAACCTGCAAGACAGGGACGTCCCACAACGCCTGCGGAACTTCCGGCGGCATCTGCAGCACCTGCTCAGCGAGCCAGGCCTGCGTCAACGGCGCGTGCGTCGCGGTTGACGGCGGAGGAGGCGGCGGCGGTGGGGGTGGAGGCGGAGGAGGAGGCGGCGGCTCCTGCAAGTCGACGGGAGTCTCTTGCTACTACGGTGTCGAATGCTGCTCGAATGTCTGCAACTCGGGCTACTGCGGCGGTGGCGGCGGTGGTGGCGGCGGTGGCGGCGGTGGCGGCGGTGGCGGCGGTGGCGGCGGTGGCGGCGGTGGCGGCGGTGGTGGTGGCGGCGGCGGCGGGACCAGCTGCCTGCCTATGTATTCGACCTGTGCATATTCGTACGAGTGCTGCTCGCTCAACTGCTACTCCGGGATATGCCTCGACGTGGTGCCGGACTCGGGGTCGTGCCTCCCGCTGGACTCGAGCTGCTCCAAGTCCTCTGATTGCTGCTCCTACCTCTGCTCGGGAGGGTGGTGCGTCAGCCCGCCCATCGATGCAGGGCCCCCCACCTGTGGGAGCGTTTGCCTTCCCCATTCCGGGCCCCTAGGCGCCAGCTGTACAGCCTGCACGGCAGCCGTCTGTTCGGCGGACTCTTTCTGCTGCAACTCGGCCTGGGACAGCCAGTGCGTTACCAGTGACGTTCCGACCTACTGCCCAACCGTCGTCTGCCTACCCGACGGGGGAGTCGGCCCGTAGGTCGCGCCTGGGTGACCTCCGCCCCGCGCCTGAGTTATACGAAGAGCGCCGGAGCGGCTCGGGTGAACGCCGGCCACTGCAGGGTTGGGTGGCGGGAGGAAAGTCCGAGCTCCACAGGGCAGGGTGCTGGCTAACGGCCAGTCGGAGCGATCCGCAGGAAAGTGCCACAGAAAACAGACCGCCGGCTCCGCAAGGAACCGGTAAGGGTGAAACGGTGCGGCAAGAGCGCACCGCGCCCAGGGTGACCTGGGCGGCACGGCAAACCCCACCTGGAGCAAGAGCCAATAGGGGAGCGCCTCCGCGAGGAGGCAAGGACTGCCCGTCCGATGCTCCCGGGTCGCTCGCTGATGAGGTCCCAGGGCAACCTGGGCCCTAGACGAATGTTCGCCTCCCGGCTCGAAAGGGCCGGTGACAGAACTCGGCTTACAGAGCCGCTCCGGCGTTTTTCTTCAGGTTACAGGGCCTTGGCGGCGTCCTGGATAGCTGGACAGCGGGACCTCGAGCGCCCTCCACCGGGAGGCGCACTACCGGGCCAGTTTTCGGAGCCTTGGCGACACGTACTGCCCGAGACTCGTCAACGGCGCGGGATTCGACCTCTCGGCCCTGGGCCGCAGCAGGGCGCCGGTCTATTCCCGGCGGGCTTGCCCCGGGTTCACCTCCAGCCAGCCGCGGCACTCGGCCGTCCGGCTGCCATCGCGGGCGAGCGCATCCACGAGCTGAGTTGTTGACACCGGCGGCGACCCATTAACCGTACGGGCCGATTCAATACCGTGCTCTCGATGACGCGCTCAAGGCCCACGTCCGCAATGGCTACCTAGTCGTCGACAAGCCGACCCGCCGGACGGCTCTGAAGTAGCGGTGGCCGGCATAGGGGATGCCGGGCCGGCCGCAAGACTCGCAAGACGCACGTGTGGCAGCCCTGCTCGCCGCCGCCATTGGGCCGGCTGCCCCGCACCAGGCCACCCCTTTCAACGTTCAGTGCGAACTGGGTGCCGGTCCAGGTGCGGCATCTCCCAGCGCCACCACCTCAACCTCCAGCGGCACACGAGCTACCTCCACCCAATCATTCGACTGTTCGAGTTCGATGATGAACATGAAGCGACCGCCCCTACTCGCACCGACTGGAACCGGGAGTGCGGCAAGGCGGGAGAGGGTGCGGGCTCGGACAAATGTCGTCAGGTCGACGTCAGTCTCTCCCCCGGCAACGGCTTCCCCGTTCGGTGCCAGGACTCGCATCCTCGACTTTCCACGCGCGGCCTGGGCCAATTCGTCCCTATACCAGAGCGAAACGACGTCGATTCTGCATGGGAGCAACAAGCCCTGCGCATCCGGGGGCAGTGACGGAATGCCGGCGAAACCAAGCTGTTCGACTGCGTCGAGGGAGATGTTGTTCGTTTCCCGATCCACGATGGTCTTCTCGCAAACCACGGTCCAGGCGTGCCGAATCACGGGAGAGCCACCTCAACCTCCCCGATCTTCTGCTTCATGACTGACCGGGTCGGGCGGGCTGCCGGAGGCGTCCAGAACTTCTGTCCCCATTTGCCGGGGACAGCGTCCTGAACCAAGTGACTCGTTCGCTGCTGGGATTGCGGCGTTTCCTTCACCGTGTAGATCGACCACTTCGAGAGCGGCTGGATGTCCACTATCCACACGTGATCACCAGCGTGCTCAGGGCTCGAATAGGCAAGCTCCGTCCAAATTGGCGCCTGCTCTTTAGATATTCCACCCACGGACGCGTAGTGAACATTTAGAACAATGTCGGGATTCGGATTTGCGCGAGCCAGGCCCTCCGAAATGGTACGCCGGGCCCACCATGTCTGCGGCGCACGCTGGACGAAAGCGATGCCCAATTCGAACGCATCTTGATCCAAGGCCTTTAGCAGAAGAAGGTGGGCGGTCAGGGCGATGTCCCACGGTGACTCGTATCGAAAATCCACTTGCAGCCCAACGAGTCGCTTCGTGCGATTCAACACCTGATTGACCGCCGATGGCTCAATCTTGCACGCTGCAACGAGTCGATCCACGGGTTCGCTCGCTCGGATGATCGCATGCGCCCGGTCAAGGTTCGACGTCACATTCACGCTGGCCGCGAACTCGTGGGATTCGAGCGTGTCGAGCCAGCCTGCAACTTCCGCGTCGCTCATGAGCATCACCTATCTGTCCAAATCTCAAGCTTCAAAACGCCGGCCCCTGTTCCAAGCTGAAGCGGAACGTCGTCTGCTTGGTGGAAATACTCCCCGTCCGCTCCGAACTGGCTCAGCACTCGAATGGAGACGGACGCATCGGCAACTTTCAGATCAACTTCCACAATCAGTCCTACATGCTCCACCTGCCCAGACTTCCCCCCCCTATATGCGACGACATCTCCGGGAACAGCCTCGGCCTGGCGTTGAACCTGTCGGTACCCGTCATCCGAGGCGATCATCGAGAAGTGCTCAGGTTCGATGCACGTCCTTCGGTTGGCAAAGACCATCCCCATGCAGTTGTACTCCGCCCGAAGTACTCGTAGAGAGCCGGACTTGAGTTGTTTCAGCATCATCACTTTGGCTGCCTGCATTGCCGACGGCACCCTGCCCTGTCGCTGTTCATTCGGAATCCAGTTTCGGTTCCTAGTGGAGAGCGAAATGGACATCTGGTCCGACGACGAACCGGCGTTGATGATGTGAGGTGTCATTCCGAATCGATCAGACGAGCATCATATGCGAGAGGTTCGCTCGACCCGCAAGATCTTCTGAGGGTGCCGGTGGCGCCGCAGCGACAAAGACTATGAACGTCCGCGTTCGGACGACCTCCTGCCCCGCTCCGACCGGGAAGCGCCCCCTCGCCGGCGCGCGCCTGGGCCTCGAGCGGCGAGGTCAGAGCCCCTCCGTGCGAACGCAGCTTCTTCCGCCACATGGCACCTCGCACCAGTACCATCGGACCACCACCGTCCTCGCCCAGCCTAAGCGCCCATTCCTGCCGCGGTGCGCGTGCTTTCGGTCGTTTTGAGGGGCCGAGCGGGCCCGGTGGAACCGACCCAAGTGGTTCCCCCTAGAGGGTGGGAACCGAGAACCACTTTGGCCGTCGAGCACGCGTGGGCGCGACGTCAGGTAGGCTTGCCCCCGTGGCTCAACCGCTCTCCCCAGGCTGGGTGGACAAGGAATCGTGCGCGTTCTGTGGTCACGACGAGGGGGCATTCGTGCGGGTCCGAACCATTCCCTACCCGATCTGCCGCGACTGCCTTCCGCGACTGGCCCGGTTCATCCTGGACAGCCCGCGCAACCTTGTCGCGAGATTCTGGGCAATTCGCAAGGATGGAGACCCTCTCGGGGTGGGATTCCCGCGGTCGATTTCCGCCAAGGACGTGCAGACTCACGCCAGCCTCGCGAGGGCATACGGCGAAATGCATCTCCCGGAAGACGCACTTGCCGAGGCTGCCACGGCCATTCTGAACGGAGCTGGGCTCGAACCAGTTGAAGACGCTCTGGTGGTCATCTTCGAAAAGAAGCTCCGCTACGAAGATGGGTTGTGGGTCGAAGAGCTTCGAGCCGCCCTCTTCCCTGTCTGACCCATTGGCATCCGCCGCCATTGACCAGAAGGCACGACGACTGCGGACCAGAATCACTGCTGCCCAATTGCTGCCCAATTTGCACAGTTCAGCGACGCGCGGCAAAGCTCACCCGCGCTCACCTCGGGGCATTCTCAGAGGGAAAGAGCGGTCCTGACCACCCGCCGCGTTCACCCGAATTCAGCCCCGCGAATCCTCGGCTTACAGAGCCGCTCCGGTGTTTTTCTTCAGGTCCCTATTGGTATCTGCGCGATCAGAATGCGGTTGTTCCCGTCACTCTTCACCCGGTCGGGGTTGGTCAACTTCATCCGCGAGTCGGTCTTCGGGTCCCAGAACCCAAGGTAGAGGCTCAACCCGCGCACCGGCATTCCGGGCGGGACATAGAGGCTGAACTCGTCCTTCACTGTCTCGCCCTTCTTCCACTGGTTGGTGGGGTAGTTGCCCCCGGCAGGCTTGTGGTCGGCGTTGATTCGGTCGGTGCGGCCGTCCACGTCGTCGGCGTGCACGAAGACCATGTAGTCCTGGTCCATCTGCTCGAGCACCTTGAAGAACACCGTCACCCGCACCGTTTCCCCCGGCATCGCCTTGCCCGGGTTCAGCGTCGCGCCGACGATTTCGACCTTGCCCTCGAGGTTGGCGCCGTTCTGCACCGTGGCCGGCGGCACCTGGGCGATGACCGCCCTCGCCTTCTCGGGCGACGCCTTCTCACCGCTCGGCGCCTCGACGATGCAGCCGCTCACCGCGGCAACCACCACGAATGTCATCCAGGGTCGCATGGGCGGCGCGTTTATAGGCCCGGGTAGCGGGCGCGGCAACCGCGACGCGGCCATAGGCAGCCCGGGCCGCATGAGGTATTCGAACGCGCCATGACGCCAAGCCAGTTGCTGCCGCTCGTCCAGGCCCAGGTGCCACCGGCTCTCCCGCCGGACACCTGGCTCGGGCTCGACCCGATGGTGGTCGGCCTCGCGGGCGGCGCGGTGGTCGTCGCCGTCGCCGCGGCGCTGCTCCTGCGCCGCGCCCTTCGCGCGAAGCCCCCGGAAAAGCCGGCCGCCCCCGCGCTCCCCTCGCCCGGCCCCGCGCCCCGAGTCCAGCTTCCCCCCAGCGCCGAAGAGGCCCGGAAGGTCGAAGCCGCCGCCGCCGCCCGCCGCGAGGCCGACGAGCTCGCCCG
>JAHFDQ010000488.1 GCA_023248915.1 Archangiaceae bacterium
CCGATTCGCTGCGCGAGATGGAAGGCGCCGATGTCGCCCTGTTGAACAGCGGCGGCCTGCGCGCCGACCTCGCCGCCGGCGAGCTGACCTACGGGTCGACCTTCGAGGTGATTCCGTTCGACAACACGGTCGCCACCGTCACCGTCACCGGCGACGAGCTGAAGCGGTTGCTCCAGGCGGCGTACGGAGCGCGCAAGGGCGTCTTCCAGGAGTCCGGCCTCAAGGTCAGGCTCTCTCCCTGCCCCGGAGCCGACCGGCTGAAGGGCGTCACGCTGCCGGACGGCAAGGCGGTCGAACCGCTGCGCCAGTACCGCGTGGTGCTGCCCGACTTCCTGGCTCGTGGCGGCGACGGCCTGGGGCCGGTGATGTCTACGCTGCCCGGCAATCGCGTCGACTTGGGCGAGGAACGGCCGCTGAACTTCCGCGACGCCTTGGTGGCCTTCTGGCAGAAGCGAAAGGGCGACCTCGTCGCGCCTCCGCTCGGCCGGGTGACCGTCGTCGACGACGGAGAGAAGTGCGTGAACAAGGGCAATGAGCAGCCGGGCAAGTAGCGCCGGCCAGCCCGCGTGGTCCTGACTTCGCCGCGCGCCGACCCCGGATTCGCCGGCCCGACTGGCCCCGGAGTCCCCGAGTCGTACCTTTCCCTTCAACTCCTAAGTTGCCGAAGTGGCTGGCGAAAACGCCTCCGAGGCCGACTTTTCGGCCCTGGGCGCCGTTTGAGTGTCAGACCCACCCGCTAGGTTTCAGCCCCTGTATCGCGCGGGTCCGCTTTTGCGGGGTGGGGGAGTTTGCCCTCGAAACCGCGCGAGGAGAGGTTGGAGGAGGACGATGCTCTACAAAGTCACGCCGATGATGTCTCCGCCGGAGACGAAGACCGAGAAGAAGGCCCGTGAGCCTGGGCAGCCGCGCAAGCGGCGCAGGTCGACGGTTTATGATCACGAGGGGCACGAGGTGCTGATCAGCCTCATGTGCGTCAAGTGCCGCCAGTTGAAGCCGCTCCAGCAGTACGGCCTCCGCAAGATGGCCGACGGAGCGATTCGCAACCAGCCCTGGTGCCGCACCTGCCGGTCAGGCGCGGGAGCCCCCCGCCCGAAGCCGACGGCCGAAGCGCCGGCGCCGGCTCCGGTGGCGGTGCTCTCGGTGTCGGCCGCCGAGGCGCCCGCCCCGAGCCCAGCGGCGCTCGACGCCGTACCGGTCCAGTCGGACGAAGGCGAGCCGGCTGCGCACGACGAGGCCGGGCCTCCGGCCGTTGCCGCGTCCGAGCCCGAGCACGCCCCCGCGGGCTGACATGACAGCGGGCTTGTAAACCGGCCGGCTTCGCCCTACTCGGGGGCGATGCTGCCTCTTGCCGGAGTACGAGTCCTCGACCTGTCGCGGGTGCTCTCGGGCCCGTTCTGCACCATGAACCTCGGCGACATGGGCGCCGAGATCATCAAAGTCGAAGAGCCCGGCACCGGCGACGACACCCGCGCGTTCGGGCCGCCCTTCGTCAAGGGCGTCTCGACCTACTTCCTGTCCATCAACCGCAACAAGAAGTCGGTGGCGCTGAACCTGAAGGCGTCGGAAGGCAAGGCCCTCGCCCGGCGCCTGGCCGCGAAGTGCGACGTGGTGGTCGAGAACTTCCGCCCCGGAGTCGCCGACCGGCTGGGGCTGGGCAGCGGCGAGCTGACCGCCGCCAACCCGCGGCTGATCTACTGCTCCATCAGCGGCTTCGGCCACGCCGGCCTGCCCGAGTACTCGAAGCTGCCCGGCTACGACGTGGTGGTGCAGGGGCTGTCGGGGTTGCAGCACCTGACCGGCGACCCCGCGGGCCCGCCGACGAAGGTGGGCGTTTCCATCTCAGACCTGCTCACCGGCATGACGGCGTTCCAGGCGATTCTCCTGGCGCTGTTCGCGCGCGAGCGGTCGGGCCAGGGGCAGGTGCTGGACATCGCCATGCTCGACGCCACCGCGCAGGTGCTCACCTTCCAGGCCACTGCGCACCTCATCGCCGGCCAGAGCCCCGCCCGCATGGGCAACCGGCACCCGTCGATCGCGCCGTACGAAACCTTTCGCGCCGCCGACGGCTACTTCAACCTCGCGGTGGGCAACGACGCTCAGTGGAAGAAGCTGTGCGAGGTGCTGGAAGAGCCCGCCCTGGGAGAGGACCCGCGCTTCGCGCAGAACCGGTCGCGGGTCGAGCACCGCGAGCAACTGGTGCCGCGGTTAGAGGCCGCCTTCCTCGCGCGCCCGGTGGCGGACTGGCTGACCCGGCTCGGCCAGGCGGGAATTCCCGCGGGCGGCATCAGCGACCTGCCCCAGGCGCTGGCCCACCCGCAGCTCGGGGCTCGGGGCATGGTGGTCGAGACGTTGCACCCGGTGGCCGGGCCGGTGAGGCTGCTCGGGTCGCGAACGCCACCGCCTGAAGCAACACGCGAACCCGGTGCGAGTTCACTTCGGACTGGTGGACCAACTCAAGCCAGCCCTGCTCGACCGGGAGGCTCGACGACGCTCCATGGCGATGGCGGTGCTGGCCGTATTTGGCGAAGAACTCGCTCAGCCTCGACGCCGCATATTCGAGCCCCTTGGGCGTCCCGAGCACGCCAGCCAGGCCGTGACTTTCCACGAGCGACCTTAGCCTGGCCATGTCGATGGGCGAGCTCACGCCGCTCTCCGTGGGAGCTCACCACCGAAATGGAGCCGTTCGATCTCCGCGAGCACCCCGGCGGCGACGTGCTCTTGCGGGTCCCCAACGACAATGGTGAGGCCATCGTGGTTCACCAGCAGATGGATCATCGCCGTCGCGTTGTCCTTTGTCGCCCCTTGCGTCTCCCAATCGTGCAGGCACGCCGGGTCACGGTAGACGAAGAGCTCGGTGGCGGTTGAAAGAGGCACGTCACCGAGCGTGGTGAAGACCGTGCCGTCCCCGGACTGGAATACGGCCCTCCTCCAGCGCCAGAGAATAGCGTGCGCGGCAGAGTCGAGCGCCTCGGGAAGCGAGCGCTTCATCGGGAAGTGCCTGTCGACGCCACCAATCATCAGGACTCCCTCGGGCCGGCGTACAGTTGACGCGGCTCATTCACGAGATAGTCGACACGGCTGAAGAAGATGAACGCGCCGCGCCCACCGTATCGAGCGAGTCTAGCGTATTCGGGGTCGCACCACCCCGGCACGTCAAGTCCGAGCACCTCTTCGAGATAAGAACGTAGAGGGGCATCCTGCTGGCGCGCGACCGTTCTACTCGGGCGTCATGGGAAGTCAGCGGCGAAAGACCTTCTTCGGTCGGCCTGGGCCTCGATGCTGGGCCTGGGTCGGACGGAGAAGCCGGTGTGCCTGCACGCCGAGGGCATCAGCTACCAATCCGAGCGTAACCAGCGTGAGGTTCACCTGCCCCAGCTCGATGGCCCGGTAGTACCTGGGGGACACGCCGACCCTGGTCGCCGCCTCTTCCTGAGTGAGGTCCACCCGCTCGCGGAGTCTGCGGGCGTTCGCACCCACGTACTTCTTGAGGGCGGCATTGCTCGGGCCACCAGCCATCTGGACTCGGTAGCCCGCACTGACCTATTGAAATAGGCTGCCATAGTGGCCTAATACGAAAACTTCTTCACGACGGGAGGGCGTGATGAGCGAGCCGACGAAGAAATGCCCGATGTGCGGCGAGGAGATTCTCGCCGTCGCCATCAAGTGCAAGCACTGCGGGGAGTACCTCGGCGCCGACCCCAAGAAGCCGAACGCCAGCACCCGTAAGGCGGCTCATGGTCCTCGGCTAATGCCCCGGCCCCACTGGAAGGCGCCACTTTTCTTCTGGATAGGTTCGTTGCCCTCACTCACCGTACTGACCTTCCTGATCCTCTACGCGATATTCAAAGACAACGGTGGGAGCCCAAATGTCGCGGGAACCCTCTTCGCCGCCTTCATAACCACGGCCCTTTTCTCACTCCAACTGGCATTCGCCATTGGAATCCCGTTCACGTTTCTGTACCCCATGTTCACGAGGAAGGGCTGGCCCAAGCGCTACATCGCGACGTGTGTCGGCATTTCATCAGCGGCGTTCATGGTCATGTGGCTTGAGGTCGAGAGCCTGCTCATCGAGATGCTCGCCAGATATCCATCTTCGCTTCGGTTTGACGAAAGCATGAAGTTTGCTGACGCGTGGACCGCCTGCACCTTGATCGCCGGAGTTGCTTCGGTGCTCCTTGCCACCTGGAAGACACCCAGAGTTGCGCCTGCAGCGGCGACGAGCAACGAGGATTCGGAGTCGGCTTCACTTGGTCACCGGAGGCCAGGATGAGACCTGCCTGCTTCACGGCAGTGCTGTTGGGCTTGATGGGCATTGCTTCTTGTAAGGAGAAGCCGTCGAAAGAAGTCCAATGCAATCAGGCCCGAGAACTCTGGGCGACCGAGCGTCGAACCAACTTCAAGAATAACGCCGGCATGCTTGACGACAACGAGCAGGGGCGTGAAGTGATCCGCATTTTCAACAGAGATCAGGCTGCTGGGGAGGACGCCTACGTCGGGCTGTGCTTGCAGCGCACCGGGGCGAACATCGACTGCCTCGCAAAGGCACCCCCATCGAAGCTACGGGAAGACTCAGAGTGCGGCCCAGTCGTTGCAGAAATGCAGCGTGACCTGACAACCGTGGCTGAGGGCAGCACTGGCAAGCCCGTAGAACCATCTACCCCGAAGGACGACTGCGCCCCGGTCTTCGCCAAAGAGCAGACGGCGATGAACCAGTGCATC
>JAHFDQ010000122.1 GCA_023248915.1 Archangiaceae bacterium
ACACGACGCCGAACGCGTCGATGTGCAGGCCGAACCCGAGGGAGAGCTCGGGGATTTTCACGAACGGAATCATCGCGGTGCCATAGCTCAGGCCGCCGTAACCGACCAGTGAAGCCCATACATCCCGGCCGCGGCGAAATGCTTCCGTTCGGGCTGAACGGCTCGACTCGGTTCCCGCGGGAGCGAGCACCCGTCAGCGGAGCGCCGCTTGGATGGGTTCGCCCTCGCAGGCGGCCGGAGGGTTGACGGCCAGCACCTGGGCCAGCGTCGCGGCGAGGTCGACCATCTCGCGCCGGCCGTAGTAGCCCGGGCGGAACGGCGGACCGGCGAGCACCAGGGGCACGTCGGTGTCGTACCGGTAGAACGAACCGTGCGAGCCGCCGTAGTCCTTCTCGCCGTACTTGCCCCAGTACGAGTACGGCGCCTGAATCGCGATGACGTCGCCCGAGCGGGCCGGGTAGAAAGATCTGGCCACCGCCCGCGCCGCTTCGGTCGGCGGCAGCCACCCGTTCTGAAGCGCCGTCCGCGTCGCGTAGCCGACGAAACCCGGCACCGTGAGCAGCCCCTCGCCCGCGACTCGCTCGACCTCGGCGTGGTCGAGCTTCTTATCGGCCATCAGCTTCCAGTCGAGGTAGATGGCCGGGTCCTCGAGCGCCACCACCCACTCGCCCGGGCCGAAGCGCGCCTCGAGCGCCTTCTGCACCGCCGTCTTCACCGCCGCCTTCTTCACGCGAACGCCCCCCAGGCCGACCTTCGCCGCCTGCTCGGGCGGCATCGCCGAGCCGTGGTCGGCTGTCAGGGCGACGACGTAGCCGTCCTTGCCCAGCTTGCCGTCGAGGTAGGTGAGGAAGGCCCCCAGGGCGCGGTCGGTGGCGAGGACGACGTCTTCGTACTCCTGGCTGTACAGGCCGAAGGTGTGGCCGACCAGGTCGGTCGAGCTGACGGACACGGCGAGTAGGTCGGTGACTCCGCGTGCTCCCAGCTTCTCGCCCTCGAACGCGGCGCGTGCGAAGGCGAAAGTCAGCTCGACGCCGGCCGGGCTCATCGTCAGCGCCTCGTACGACTTCGGACCGGGCTTCGCATCGCCCCCCGTCAGCGGGTGCGGGAACGTCCGCTTCAACCCGAGCACGTCGCCTTCCCAGGGAGTGTCGTCGGCGCCCGAGAGGGTGTACGCGCCGATGGGCAAGAGCCGGTCCCAGCTCTTGGCGAAGTAGGCGTCGGCGGGCTTGGCGGCGTTGAAGGCCGTGGCCCACTCGGGCAGCGCCTTCATGTAGTAGGTCGTCGAGGTCATCTCGCCGGTCGCCTCGGAATAGAAGTAGGCGCTGCCGGTGCGGCCCCCCAGCAGAATGGCGCCGCGTTCCTTGACGGCGACCGCGACCGCGCGCGCGGCCATGCCGGTGGACAGGCGAAGCTCGTCGCCGACCGTCGAGCCGTTGAAGTTGCGGGGCGACACCTCGTCCTCGGGCTTGGTCTCTCCGGCCAGGTACTTCGCGTCGGCGTCCGACAGCATGCCCAGCGACTTGCCCGAGGCGCGGTCGAAGTACTTGTTCTGGATGATGCCGTTCAGGTACCCGTACGAGCCGGACAGGACGAGCGCGTGGCCCGGCGCGGTGTAGGTGTTCTGCTGGCCGTAATGGCCGTCAATGCGCGCGCCCTGGTCGAGCAGCCGCCGGAATCCGCCGGTGAGCTGCGGGCCAAGCCGTTCCAGGTCCGAACGGCGGAGTTGGTCGACCACCACCACCAGCGCGAGCTTCGGCTTGCCGCGAACAACGCCGGGGGCCGCGGCCGAGGCGGCGAGCGGGAACAGCAGGGCCACGAAGAGTGCGTGGTGATTCAACATGAGGAACCCCTCAGTTGTTGGGGATGATTTGGAAGTCGGTGCGGCGGTTCATGTCGCGCCCTTCCTCGGTCTGGTTGTCGCCAACCGGCTTGTCGGGGCCGTTGCCCACCGCCTGGAAGCGCGCCTCGGGGAAGCCGTGCTGCGCGACCAGATAGCTCACCAGGGCCGCCGCGCGCCGCTTGGAGAGCGCGACGTTTGCCGCCCGGGCCCCGGTCGCGTCGGTGTTGCCCTCGACGCGCACGAAGGCGTTGCCGAACTCGGCCAGCATCTGGGCGAAGCCGTCCACCAGCTTCTTGGCGTTGGGGTCGAGCTTGTCGGCGCCGCTGGCGAAGTAGATGGAGACGCTCTTGGTGAGCAGGGCGGCGGCGTCCTTCCGGGGGCCGGCGCTGAACTGGAACTTCTCGACCACCTTCTCGTCGGCGTGTTCCTTGGCCAGCGCCTCGAGCGGCTTCAGGTAACGGGTGGCCGCGGCGTCTGCGGGCGCCTTCACCACGCCCTCGCGCTGCCAGAACCGGCTCGCGTCGTCGAAGAGCGTCAGGTACGGCGCCTGCTCGCGCTCGAGGCCCAGCACCGCCCGGTTGTCGGCGAAGGTCGCCGGCTTGATTTTCGAGAGCACGCCTTGCGTTTCCTCGGGGGTCTGCTTGAAGGCCGCGGCGATGGTGGCGACCGAGCCCGCCGGGTCGCGCTCGAGCGCGGCCACCCCCTCGAACCAGGCGCGGGTGAAGGCGACCAGCTCGGCGTCGTGGGCCTTCAGCCAGTCGGTCCGCGCGAAGAGCACGTCGGCGACCAGGTTGGTGGCGGTGGCGGTCGAGACGAGCAACTGGCCCTTGCCTTCGGCCATGCACTGCGACAGGTGCGGTTCCCAGATGGCGACCGCGTCGACGTCGCCACGCTTGAACATCTCTCCGGCGAGCGGAGTCTTCGTGGCGAAGACGATGTTGCCCTTCGCCGCCTCGACCTGCCCGGCGTTCAGGTTCGACCGGCCGAGCATCGACAAGAGGAAGTAGTGGGTCGGCGTGTTCCGGGTGGTGGCGACCTTCGCCTTGGCCAGCGACTCGATGGTCTTGAACCCGGGCTTGGCGACGATGCCCAGGTTGCCGCGGCTCCAGTCCACGAGGAGGAACGACTTCAGGTCGACGCCCTTGTCCTTGTAGACGGGCACCAGGTTCGCCAGGTAGTCGAGCGTGAGCAGCATCACGTCCACGTCGCCGGTGTCGAAGGCGTCGAGCCTTTCCTTCGAGCCGCGAATGAGCTTCACCTCGACGTCGAGGCCGGCCGCCTTGAACCGCGAGCGAGGCCCGGCGGTGGCGCCGTCGTTGGCGACGATGCCCGGGTAGGCGCCTCCGAAGTCGTTGACCCCGACCACGATGCGGTTCTGCGGCCGCGAGGGCTTCGCGGTCGCGGCAACCGGAGGAGGCGGCGGCGTGACCGGCGCCACCGCTGCCGGGGCCGGCGCCGACAGGGCGACCGGGACCGCCGCGGGCTGACCCCGCTGAACCTGGAAGCGATACCAGAGGACGAAGCCCACCACTGCGATGAGGACGACTGCGAGGAAGCCCTTCCCCGCCGGAGTCAGTTTCATGAACCCTCCCGAGAGCGCCGTGCACCTTAGCGCACGTCCCGGGGGCGGGAAGCGCCGGTTTCCGCACTTCGCCCTTCTCTCTCGGCTCGACCGCGGCGTAGCATGCCGCCCGCTGCGCCCGAACGCCGCGAGAGGACCTCGGGGGGTTCGCACCAGGCCACGCAGGAATCGTCGGAGGAGCACGCATGCGTCACTTTGCTCTCGGAATGCTTTGCCTCACCTTGGGACTGGCCGGCTGCATGAAGAGCGTGCCGGGGCCGGCCGGCAGCGCGACCGCGGAAGTGGGCTCTTCTGGCGGGACGGTGAGCACGACCGGGGGCGCCTCGGTGCTGGTACCCGCGGGGGCCCTGTCCAGCTCGGTGCAGCTGACGGTCACGCCCACGCCCAACGCTCCGGCTCCCGCGGGCACCACGGTCGTCGGAGACGCGGTGACGATGGGCCCCGAGGGCCAGCAATTCACCCAGCCGGTGACAGTCACCCTGGCGTTCTCGCCCGAGAAGGTCCCGGCGGGCGGCCACGTGGAGATTTTCACCGCGCCGGCGGGCTCGACCACCTTCACCTCGCTGGGCGGCACGCTGGTCGACGCGACCCACGTGCAGGCCACCACGACGCACTTCTCGGTGTTCCAGCCGGCGGTGACCGTCGCGACGAGCTCGGGCGGGTGCCCGGCCTGCGTCGACGGCCGATGCGCCGACGCCTGCCCGACGGGCTGGACGACGTGCAGCGGCCAGTGCGTCGACCTGAAGTCCGACACCCAGAACTGCGGCGCCTGCGGCACCGCGTGCGCGACTTCGCAAAGCTGCGCGGGCGGAACTTGCGGCCAGTCTTGCGGCAATGACGTCGCCTACGGGTGCGCGGGCAGCAGCTCCGGAGGAGGCATCACGTGCTCCGCGCCTTGTTCCGTCTGCAACCAGAGCTGCGCCGACTTCCAGCTCGACGTCCGGAACTGCGGGGCCTGCGGCAACGCCTGCGCGGCCGGCGAGGTTTGCCGAAACGGAACCTGCGGCGGCCAGTGCCCGAGCGGCCAGTTCTGCGCGGGGGCGGCGTGCGTCACGTCCTGTCCGACCGGCACCCTCAAGTGCGGAGGCACTTGCATCGACGTACAGACCAACTCGCAGAACTGCGGGGCCTGCGGGGCTGCGTGCCCGAGCTATCAGGGCTGCGTCGGCGGCACCTGCACGGCGACCTGTGGCGGAATCGGCGCGCCGGCGTGCGCGGCCAGTAACGACTCGTCGGGCAACATCACCTGCTCCGCGCCCTGCTCGGCCTGCAATCAGGGCTGCTCCGACTTCCAGAGCGACTTCTCGAACTGCGGGGCGTGCGGAAACGCCTGCGCGAGCGGACAGGTCTGCAAGGGTGGCGTGTGCTCGAGCCCGTGTCCCGCCGGCCGCTTCTGCTCGCAGGGCCTGTGCGTTGCGTCCTGCCCGGCCGGCCGGGCGACGTGCGGCGACAAGTGCGTGGACGTCGCGACCGACTACCAGAACTGCGGCGCCTGCGGGGCGACCTGCACGGGGAACAAGACCTGCGTTCAGGGAACGTGCGCCGCGAGCTGCGGGAGGACGCCGATGGCTTCCTGTCCGACGAGCGGGGGCAGCGGCGGAGGCGTGACGTGCGGCTCTCCGTGCTCGGCGTGCGGCCAGGGCTGCGCCGACTTCCAGAATGACGCGACCAACTGCGGCACGTGCGGCCACGCCTGCGGGGCCGGCGAGATCTGCCAGTCCGGAGCGTGCGGGCCGGTTTGCCCGACGGGCCAGGTATGCCTGAACGGCGCCTGCGCGACGGGCTGCCCGACGGGCAACAGCGCCTGCGGCAGCGGGTGCGTCGACACGAGCACCAGCGCGACGAACTGCGGTAGCTGCGGTGCCGCCTGCGCGACCGGGCAGAGTTGCTTCCAGGGCGCGTGCGTCGCCTACTGCGGCACGCCGAAGGGCGGCTCGACGGGCGGCGGCGGCACCGCCGACGCGGGCAGCCCCACCGGCGGCGGCACAGGCGGCGGGCCGACCGACGCGGGGCCTTCAGGCGGCGGCGGAACCACGGTCGACGCCGGCATGGGCTGCCCGACCGACTACGTCAACTGCGGCGGTGGGTGCGTCGACGTCCTGCACGATTCGGCGAACTGCGGCGACTGCGGAAACGCCTGCCCGTCGGGGTATTCCTGCAGCCAGGGCACCTGCGTCTGACGGCAACGCGCCCGGCAGGAATCGAACCTGCTGCCTTCGGATTCGAAGTCCGACGCTCTATCCGAATGAGCTACGGGCGCTTGAAGCGATGGGCGACCAAGCGGGCTTGAACCGCTAACCCCCGGAGCCACAGTCCGGTGCTCTGCCAGTTGAGCTATGATCGCCGTACCGAAACGTGAAGCGGGTCGCTTGAGTACCGAACGAGGCGCTCCCAGTCAACCGGCTCGGCCCTTCCCCACCCGTTCGCGGCCCGGCTCGCGCTTTGACACTCCGGCGCGGCGCCACTAAGGACGCCCTCGTGAAGGTCAGCCAGCCAACGCACCCGGGTGCGGGCGTCGGTCAACGGCGCCGGCGAGCCTCGCTCGGCTGGAAGGCCGGGCTGTTCTCGCTGCTCGCGCACTTACTCGCGGCGGCGCTCTGGCTGCTGGCGGGCGCGCTCTGGCCGGCGCCGGTTCCGCCTCTGTCCCGGGCCCGCCCCGTGAGCCTCCGGTCCATCGACTCTCGCGAGTGGGCGACGAATCGCGGGGGCGCCGTTCCGCGGCAGGCCGCGCGCGCACCCGCCGAACTTCTCCACCCCGAGGGCCAGGTGGTGGCCACCGCCGAGGGAAACGGCTGGGTGAGTCCCGACTCGAAGTACCTGGCCGAGAGCAACAACCGCGTCGCCAAGGAGACCCGGGCGCGGCAGCAGACGGCCTTGTACAGCCGGCCCGCGGCGACGACCTCGCCGGCGCCACAATCCGCGGCCCCCGCTCGCCGGCCGACCGCCCCGACACCCCCGTCGCCGGGGCGCGTCGACCGGATTCCCGGGCTCGACGGCCAGAAGCCCCGGCTGACCGACCTGTTCCAGGCGGCGCGGCAAGGCGAGAGCGGCGAGCAGACGGCCCCCGGAGACGGCGCCATCGCGAGCGGAGGCGGGGCCCCGAACGACGACCTGTCGAACGTCGACGAAGGCGACGGGACGTTCCTGAACACCCGCGAGTGGAAGTACGCCGCCTTCTTCAACCGGGTGAAGCAGGCCGTCTCGGCGCGCTGGGACCCGTTGGGCCGCCTGCGCGCCCACGAGCTTCGGAACCGCCAGCTCGGCTTCTCCGACCGGACGACCGTCGTGAACGTCTCGCTCGGCCTCGACGGCGCGATGAAGGAGGTCTTCGTCGCCCAGAGCTCGGGGCTCGACCCGCTCGACGCCGAAGCGGTGAAAGCGTTCGAGAAGGCCCAGCCGTTTCCGAACCCCCCAACGGCCCTCGCCGAGGGCGGGCTGATTCGCTTCACCTTCGGCTTCAGAGTGACGAACGAAGAATATGGAAAGCCGGCCCTGTTCCGGTTGAGCCGGTGAGCAGCGACCGGACCCGGGACCTGGAACGTTGGGTGCCGCGCCTCATCGCGGTGTGGAGGCGCGCGCGCCGTCGCCCGGGCGGCCCCGACGACCGGCTCACCCCGCCCGAATTGCGCGAGGTGGCGGCGGGGGTCCGCAGGCTGTCGCTCGGACTGACGCGCGAGCGCGAGCTGGCCGGAGCCCGCTACATGGACGACCCGGCGCTCCTCGGCGCCTACCTCTTGTTCTACTGGCCGGTCTCGTACGCCCAGGCCCGGGAAGCGCTCGGCGAGCTGCGCCGGCCCCGGTCGGTGCTCGACCTGGGCAGCGGCCCCGGCCCCCTCGCGTTCGCCGCCCTCGACGCCGGCGCCGCCGAAGCCACCTGCGCCGACCGGAGCAAGGCGGCGCTCGCCCTCGCGCGCGAGCTGGCCACCGAGGCCGAAGAGGCGCTCGCCATTCGGGAGTGGGACCCGCAGAGGACGGCGGCGCTGCCCGACGGGACGTACGACGTCGTCACCCTCGGGCACGTCTTGAACGAGCTGTTCCCCGGCGCCGAAGGCATCGAACGGCGCGCCGCCCTGTGCGAACGGGCGCTCGGCCAGGTGAAACCGGGCGGCTCGCTCTTGATGCTCGAGCCGGCGCTGCGCGACACCTCGCGCGACCTGCTCGCCGTCCGCGACCGGTTGGTGGAACACGGCTTTTCGGTGCGCGCGCCCTGCCTCTTTCGCGGCCCCTGCCCCGCGCTGACGAAGCCCGGCGACTGGTGTCACGCCGAGCGCCTCTGGCGCATGCCCAGACTGGTGGAGGACCTGGCGCGCGCCGCCTCGCTCCACAAGGAAGCGCTGAAGATGAGCTACCTCGCGGTGGCTCCCAAGGGCGACCCGGTGCCGGCGCTGCCCCTGGGGCGGCTGTTTCGCATCGTGTCCGAGCCGCTCGAGGGCAAGGGCCGCGCGCGCTACGTTGGCTGCGGCCCGGAAGGGCGAGGCGGGCTGGCGCTCCAGGAAAAGCACCGCAGCGACGCGAACGCGGCCTTCTTCTCGTTGCGCCGTGGCGACGTCATCCGCATCGGCGAGACCGAAGAGCGCGGCGACGGCCAGGCGCTGACCGAGAGGTCCGAAGTCACCGTCATCGCCCCCGCGGGGGTCGCTGTTCCGAAGCTCGAGCAGTAGGAGGGTCGATGAGCGTCTTCTGTCCGCAGTGCGGTGAACGGCAGTCCTTCGAACGAGTGCCCATCGGGGTGGTGGCCAACTGCCGCCGCTGCGGCCGGCAGTTGGGCGCGACCGAGCCTCGGGGCAACCCGGAGAGCCGCGTCGGCACCTACGTCGTGGTGGGCGTACTGCTGGTGCTAGGCGTTCCGGCCGTCCTCGGCGTTCTCGCCGCCGTCGCGATACCCAACTTCATCAAGTTTCAAGAGCGGGCCAGGGCGAAGCAGCCCGTGCAGGTGCTGAAGGACAAGGACGGCCGCTGCCAGCTCAAGGTGCCAGCGTCCTGGAAGCCGCGCACCGATTTGAACTCCGAGGCGCTGATTCAGGCCGGCAACCCTTCCAGCGAGGAGTACGTCATCCTCCTGGGCGAGCGCCGGGAAGACCTGTCGGACAAGGTCGACCTGGCCGCCTACGGGAAGCTGGCGATCGACCACTTCGTGGCCAGCATGACCGAGTCGCCGGGCAGCGGGCCCCCAAAGCCGCTCAGTGTGAACGGCCGCCCGTCCGTCCAGTACGAGTTTCACGGTACTTCGGGAAACGTGAAGGTCGCCGGGCTGATGACGGTCATCGAGACGCCGGCCACTTTCTACCGGGTGCTGTCGTGGACCCTCACCTCGCACTTCGCCGAGCTGCGGCCGAAACTCGAGGCCGCGGCCGCCAGCTTCAAGGCGGACGACCCGGCCCCGGCGTCGGCCAAGCGCGACTCGCCGGACGAAGACCGGCTGCAGAACTGGCTCATCGTATCCCCCAACGGCAAGGTGACGGTCGAGCAGGCCGCCCAGGGGGCCGAGGGCGCCGAGTCGTGCGTGGTGACGGCGAAGCGCGGCAGCTCGGCGCTCTGGACTGCGGACTCCTGCCTGGGCACCACCCTGGACTTCCGGTTCGTCGGAAACGACGGCCAGCGCCTGGTGGTGCTGCACAAGCTGCCGGTGGCGGACCACGGAGACCGCGCCGCCGAGGTGGCTCACGTCTACGGCGAGGGGAAGCTCGAGTACGCGGTGCACGCGGCCGGAGCGGTGAGGAACTGGAAGCTGCTGCGGCACTCGGGCACTTCGCTGCTCTGGCTCGAGGGAGTGATGGGCGTGGAGGGCAAGGCCCCGGCGTACTCGGCCGCCGGTGACGCCGTCGAGTTCACGACGATTGATGGCGCGGCGCAGAAGATTCCGCTCGCGCGCTGAGCCCGTCAGCGCTCTTCCGTCGCTCCCCGGGCCTCGTCCGTCCAACGGCCGGCTGGCCAGTCGCGCAGGTATTGGCGGTACTCGCGCTCGGCGTCCGTCGGCCTGAGCGTCGCGTCGAAGCAGCGGGCCCGGGCGATGCGGGCTTCCTCGCGCACTTCGCGGGCCTCGCTCGTCTCGACCAGCTCGGTGAGGCCGAGCTGGAAGCGCTCGCAGGTGCCGGCGACCAGCCCCTCTCGGGCGCGGCGAAGGAACAGCCCCTCCAGGTCGCGCGGTAGGCTGGGGCGCGCGGCTGGCCTGGCCGGGCCTTGGGCCGCGGGGCCGGGGGAAACGCTCGCCGCTCCTCCTGGGACCTCGGGCGCCGGGCGATAGGGCTGCCAGTCCTCGGCGTCGGGCTCTGGCGCCTGAGCGTCGCCTGGCGGGAGTGGAGGGTCGCCCTCGACTCCGCTCGGGCTGAACGAAACGTTCGGCGCCTCGCTCGGGCTGAACGGAGTTTGCGCCGATTCGGTCGCGCTGAGCGGAACCTGCGGCGCGTCGCTCGGGCTGGGCGGAGGTTGCGGCGATTCGGTCGCGCTGAGCGGAGCTTGCGGCACTTCATTCGGGCTGAGCGGTGTTGCCCCCGATGGCGCGACCTGCGCCTCGGAGTCCGCGGTTGCCGGCGCCGAGCGCCCGGACGTCCTTCCTGGCGCCGGGAACTCGGTGCGGGGGGCCAACCTGATTCCGAGCTTGGCGAGCTCGGCCTCGTGCCAGGCCAGGAGCGCCCCGGGCCGCGTCCGGATTCCCTCGCGGTCGAAGCGCAGCCGCTGGCCGGCGCTCACCCGGCGGCTCTCGCCCAGCTCGGTCTCGACTCGCACGGCGCCCTCGCCCACGGCCACTTCGACTTCCGTCGGGGTCGAGCTGACGGTGAAGGCGGTGCCGACGACGTGCACCGTCAGCCTGCCGGCCCTCACTACGAAGGGCCGCGACGGCGCGTGCTCGGCGCGCACCGCCAGCCGCCCACGGGCCAGGTCGAGCGCCACCTCGCCTTTCGCCACCTGGTCGAGGGTCAGCTCGCTCGACGGGCCGAGGCGTAACCGGCTGCCGTCGGGCAAGTCGACGCTGGCCCCGCCCCGCGCCAGCGTGCGCAGCCGGTCTCCCCTCTCCAAGGACTCGCTCTCTGCGAGCGGCCGCTCGAGCACGGCGCGGTGCACCAGCACCCCGCTTGCCGACGACACCCTCGCCATTTCCACGGGCAACGACGCCACCGCGACCAACGGGCGCAGGCGCGCCTCACGCCCCCGCGGGGCCTCGACCGCCACCACCAGGGCGGCGGCCACCGCCGCGAACCCGGCTACCAGGACCGGCCGCAACCACTTCAAGGAAGGCCGGACCAGGCGCCTGAAGGCCTCCGCGCCCAGGGGACCGTCCACCTCTTCCCAGCTCACCCGCGGAGCGACGTGGGCGGCGAACTTGAGGGCGAGCCGCGCCGACCGCACCAGGTCGAGCTCGTCCCGGCAGTCGGGGCAGCTCACCAGGTGGTGCTCGAGCACCGCCACGTCCGAGGCGTCGAGCTCGGCGGCGGCGTACCTCCACAGCCCGCCCGTGTCATGGCTTCCCATCGGCGCCTCCCGTGTCATGGCGCAGCAGCCGCCGCATCGCCTCGGTGAACTCCAGGCGCGCGTGGTGCAACCGCGAGCGCACCGTGTTGGGCGAGGTGTCGACGATGTCCGCGATCTCTTCCGGCCCCAGCCCCACCAATTCGTGGAAGACGAAGACGACGCGCTTCTTGGCCCCGAGCTTCTCCAGCGCCCGGGCCACCAGCACTTGCGCCTCGCGCGCCTGGGCCTGCGCCTCGGGGCTGGCGGCCGGGCAGACCAGGTCGGGCAATTCGCCGCCCTTCTCTTCGGGCCTCCGACGCCACCAGCGCAGGTGCATGAAGGCCACGTTGGCGCAGACCCGGTAGAGGAAGGTCCTGAACGACGACTCGCCGCGGAACGACTTCACGGCCTTCAACAAGCACAGGTAGGTTTCCTGGACGAGGTCTTCCAGGTCGGTGCGCCTGCCCACTAGGTGAGAAAGGGTGCGGGCGACGTCCTCGCGGGTCAGCAGGTACAGCTCGTCGAAGGCCGCGAGCTCGCCCTGCTGGACGCGGGCGACCAGGCCCAGGGCGCGGGCCTCGGCCGCCGAGGGCACCGCGGGCGACGGGCCCCATCGGGGAAGACTGATTGCGCCAACCGACACCGCGTCGCCTCCGGAGCGCGCCCTCCGACGGGCGGATTGGCGAACCCATTCACTGCCGCGCACAGTCGCTGGCGAGTACACGCCTGGATTGGTTGCCGGGGCCGCCGCGGACGATCAAAGAAAGTTTTTTGATCGGCCTTCGCGAGGGCGGCAACCAAGCGAAAGACAGCACGTCGGCCGAACCCCAGCGCAAAGGAGCTCCCGTGAGTCCCGCCCCAATCCGCACCCTGTCCCTCGCCTTCGCCGCCTTGTCCCTCATCGCCCTCGCCGGTTGCCGGATCGAGACCTACGATGGGTACGGGAACTGTTCCACCTGCGGGACGAGCTGTCGGTCCACGAGCCAGTGCGGCGACTGGGGCTGTTGCAAGGCAGGCACCTGCGACTCGACCTCTCCTTGCATCACCACCGCGGACTGTGACGCGGGCGACAGTTGCGCTCACGGCCTCTGCCACCCCGGCTGCGCCAAGAACGACGACTGCCACGACGGCGAGTACTGCCTGGCCGGAACCTGCCGCGTGCCCCCGGCGGGCACTTCCATCTGCACCACCTCGCTCGACTGCGGCCTCGATGCCTGCGTGAACGGCTACTGCTCGCGGCCGTGCCTCCACGACACCGACTGCAGCCAGGGCGGCGTCTGCCAGAGCCACTTCTGCGCGGAGGCTCCGGTGGCACCTGCGTTGGACGCCGGCACCACCACTCCGCCGACCCCGGTTGACGCCGGCCTGGCGCCCCAGCCTTCCTCCTGCGCGCACAACTCCGACTGCCTCCGGGGAGCCATCTGCGTGAACGCCCAGTGCATTCCCACCTGCACAACCGACGCGCAGTGCCAGGCGACCGAGAGCTGCCAGGCGGGGCTTTGCAAGGCCAAGCCGGTGCTCCAGTGCGCCGGCCCGAGCGACTGCCCAGCCGACAACGACTGCGTGGACGCCACCTGCCTCTCGCGCTGCACCACCAACGCCCAGTGCAAGCTGACCGAGAGCTGCAAGATTGGTTACTGCTTCCCGGCCACCCAGCCGGACGGCGGCGCGCTCGTGACTTGCATCACCAACTGCGACTGCCCCACCGGCGAGCGCTGCCTGTCGGGCACCTGCCAGCCGTAGCAACTCGGCAC
>JAHFDQ010000489.1 GCA_023248915.1 Archangiaceae bacterium
TGGCAATGGCCTGGTATGCCGAGGTGCTGAACGTGACCAACGCCCAGAACATCTTCGCCACCGTGTACGACCAGGGGGACTACGCGAGCGGCCAAGAACCGCAGAAGGGGGCGTTCAACCACCTGCCCATCCGGCCCTTCCTGGGAATTCGCGGTGAGTACTAGCCCGAAGAAGGGTTTCCGCCGGCGCCTCAGGCACTGGTGGCGCCAGGTGAAGAACGAGCAGGCGACGCCGCGGAGGCTGGGCCTCGCGGTCGCGGTAGGGGTGGTGCTCGGCTGCAGCCCGTTCTGGGGCCTGCAGATGATTCTCGCCGTCTCGCTGGCGTGGCTGTTCCGGCTGAACAAGCTGGCGGTGCTGCTCGGCACCCAGGTGTCGACGCCGCCCTTCACGCCGCTGCTCATCGTCGGCACCGCGCAAGTCGGCGAGCTGTTGCTGCGCGGCCGGTGGTTGCCGCTCGGGCTGGCCGAGGTGCGCGCGCTGCACGCGAGCGACCTCTTCGCCAACCTCTTCTTCGACATGCTGCTGGGCAGCCTGGTGCTGGGCGGAGCGCTCGGGCTGGTGTTCGGGGCTGCCACCAGCGCGCTGGTGCGCCGCCACCGCGAGAGAAAGCGCACCGGCCCCGAGCTCTCGGACGACGAGGTCGACGCCCTCGCCGACCGGCTCGACCGGCTGCCGGGGCAGTTCCGCTCGTACGGTTCTTGGAAGGTGAAGCTCGACCCGGTCTACCCGATGGCGCTGGCTCGCCTCGACGGAGCCCGGCAGGTGGTCGACCTGGGCGCCGGCATGGGCCTGTTCGAAGCGCTTTTCGCCGCCCGAAACCCCTCAGCGAAGATTCGAGCGGTCGAGTGGGACGAACGCAAGGTGGCGATGGCGCGAATGCTGGTCGCCGACCTGCCCGGAGTCGCCATCGAGCAGGGCGACGCCCGCGCCGCCGAGCTCGGCACGCCCGACGCCATCGTGCTCTTCGACGTGCTGCACTACATCGCTCCGGCCGAACAGCGGCGGTGGCTCGAGCGCTGCGCTGACGCGCTGGCCCCGGGCGGGGTGCTGGTAGTGCGCGAGCTCGACTCGACCGCGTCGAAGGGCAACCTGGCCGAGCGGCTCGACCGGTGGGCGGTGCGCTGGGGCTGGAACCGCGGCGCCGGCGTGCAGGCCTGGCCCATCGAAGAGATGACCGCGCTGTTGCGCGACCGAGGCTTCACCGTCGAGGTGAAACAGGCCGGCAAGGGCATCTTCTCGGCCAACGCGATGGTGACGGCGCGGAAGGCGGCGGCGTAGCTCCATCCGCTCCGACCGCTCCCCGCTAACTCTGCGGAGCTGAGCTTGGACTTGGCTGTCAGGCCAGATTGCGCCGAGAGCACAGCCAAATTGACGAGGCCAGCTCCGAAGCGGTCGAGATTGTTGAGGTCGAGCGAACGCCGAGCCCGAGGGTCCGGCCAGAATGGTCTGGCCTGACGACCGGGCGTCAGGCCAGACGGAAATCTCTCCTGTCCCCCTGGGCCGCGCACTACGAAGGCCGTGATTGCCTGGGCTTACCGGCGCCCGCGGTCGTCATGCCTCTCGTGGACGGGCCATCTGGCCTGACAGGGGACCGAACGAGATTCCGGAAGCATTAGTGCGGGCGCGGAGGCAGGTGCACGTGAGTGATGGGGCAATCGCGCTCGAGGGTGAAGAAGCTTGGGGTGGCCACCGAGCCCAGCGGTAGCTCGAGGCAGGTCCACCCTAGCAGGAGGTCGACGCTGCCCCGGTTGACCGCCACCACCGGGTCGCGTACGTAGCCAAGCCCGTCGCGGCGTCGATTGCCGCCGAGGCCGTAGTCGAGCACCAGGCCCTGGTACACCGGCGACGGCAGGCGGTAGTTGCTCGCCGGTTCCACGCGAAAGTGGCCGAAGGTGACGGGAACGCCAAGGCGGGTGATGGGCACCCAGGGGGCGTCGAGGCCGTTCTGGTCGAGCCGGACGTTCCACCCTCGTAGTTGGCCGGTGCGCGCGTCGCGGCAGAACACCTTCTTGAACTTCTTCCAGGACACCCGTTCGGCCCACTCGGGCAGGCCGAGGCTGACGCCCCGGGACTCGAAGTCGTCGAGCACCGCTGGGTCGATGGGGTGGCCCGCGCGCATGAAGCCGCGAAGCTGCGTGCGGTTCAGGTGGAGGAAGTCGCGGGCGCTCCAGGAGGGCACGGCGCCGACAATACCCCGGATACCGGCATCAGCCGCCCGCGAGTAGCGCGTCCAACGTCACCAATCGGAAGCCCGCGCCGCAGACGAGATCGAGCAACGCCGGCAGGTGCGCGAGCGTCCCTTCCCGGCGCGAATCTGGAACGCGGATGGTTCCGTCGTGCAGGGTGACGATGTCGCCGGCGCGGGTCGCGTTTCCCAGGGTTCGCGCCCGGCGATTGGACAGGGGCCAAGCTCCGTCGCGGGCGGCGTGCGTCCAGGTGACGACGGTGAGGCCGAGGTTCCGCGCCGCGGCGTGTACCGCCGGGTTCCGCACTCCCACCGCGGGCCGGTAGTAGCGCGGCGCGGCGCCGATGACTTTGGCGAGCGAGTCCTGGCATCGGCGCAGGTCCTCGGTCAGCCGGCGCTCAGAGAAGAGGTCGGCGCCCAGCCCGTGGCTGTAGGTGTGGTTGCCGAGCTGGTGCCCGGCGGCGAGGACCTCTCTCGCCAAGGCCGGGTACGCGTCCACCTCGCGGCCGACGCAAAAGAAGGTGGCGTGCGCGTTCCGCTTAGCGAGCTCGACCATCACCTTCGGGGTGAACCGGGGGTGCGGGCCATCGTCGAAGCTGAGCGCCACCGCGTTGGCGGAACTCGGCCCCTTCCAGATGACCGGGCCGAAGAACGACGAGCGCGGATTCACGGACGCGTAGCCGAGCGCCACGGCGGCGGCTCCCACAGCGGCGGCTCCGGCGGCTCCGGCCAGCCCCGCGGTCAAGTGTACGAGCGGCTCAACCGGCGACATGGCGCACCACGATGACCGCCTGGCCGCCGCCCTGCGCGGCCCCATGAATGACGCCCGCGCCGCCTGGGCCCGAGCCCAACCGAAGCGCCAGCGAAACCAACCGCAGCAAGCCGCCCGAGGGGTTGAACCCGAAGCGGCCCCCGTCGTCCGCGATTCGCGCCCGCGGGAAAGCACGCTCGAGCGCCAGGCGCTGGGCGCTTCTGAAGGCGTCGTCTCCGGGCGCGGGAGACACCCAGGGCTCCGGCCCCGCCACCCGGGCGGCGAGGTCGAGGAGCGGCGAAAGAGCCTCGGGGCTGGCCTGCAGCCGCAGGAGCGAACCGACGTGTCCGTCGAGAGCGCAGAGCTCGACGACGAGGCTCGGCCCGACTGCGCCGCCCGCATCACCTGCTCCACCTGCGCTGGCCGCGCCCAGCAGCACCGCCGCCGCGCCTTCGCCTGGAATCAACCGCGAGCCGAACGCCCGGTACCCTGCCTCGAGGGCGGGCACCACCTCGTCGGCGGCCACCACCAGCACCTGCTCGGCTCGGTGCGAAGCCAGCAAATCGAGCCCGACCTTCAGGGCCGTCTCACCCGAGAGCTCTCGCGCCGTCACCGTCAGGCACGCGCCGCGAATTCCCAGCGCGATGGACAGCGCCCCCGCCGGAGAGTTGTGCACCGACTGGTGAAAGGACATCGGGCTGGCGAAGGCAGGCCCCCGGACCGCCATGCCCTCGAGGAAGTCGACCGTCGCGGTGAGGCCCCCGTACCCGGTGCCGTAGACCAGCGCCACGCTCGCCGCGTCGCGCCCGCCGAGCGCTTCCCGCGCCGCGGCCGCCATCATCCGCTCGAGGCGAGGCGCGCGCCGGGCCCTCGACTCACCTTCGTCACCGATGGCGGCGACCCTTGGCATCGCCGGCGAAGGTTCTCCGAGCGCCCGGCCCAGCGCCGCGCACCCAGCGGCTCCCGGGGCGACCACGCCCATGCCCAGCACGGTCGCCCTCACCGGTCGCCTCTCGTCAGCACCAGCGCGGCGTTGTTGCCACCGAACCCGAACGAGCAGGACAAGGCGACCGCGAGCGGCGCCGTCAGCCCTCCCGCGGGCACGTGGCGCACGGGCAGCTCGGGGTCCGGTTCGCCGAGCCCGACGGTGGCCGGCGCGAAGCCCGCCTCGAGCGCCAGCACACTCAATACTGCCTCGATGGCCCCGGCCGCCCCCAGGGTGTGCCCGGTGGCTCCCTTGGTCGAGCTGACCGGCGGCATCGCGCCCTCGAACACCGCCGCCAGCGCCAGCGCCTCGGCCTTGTCGTTGGCCGGCGTCGCGGTGCCGTGCGCGTTGACATAGTCCACCTCTCGCGGAGCGACTCCTGCGTCGGCGAGCGCGGCGCGCATCGCGGCCGCGGCGCCCTTGCCCTCCGGGTGCGGAGCCGTCGCGTGGTGCGCGTCGGACGACGTCCCCCACCCCGCCACCCGGCCCAGCACCCGCGCGCCCCGGGCCCGGGCGCGGTCCATCGGCTCGAGCAAAAGGAAGGCGGCACCCTCACCGAGCGACAGCCCGTTGCGGCGGGCGTCGAAGGGCCGGCACGGCGCCGCCGAGAGCAGCTTCAGCGCGTAGAAGCCGCTGTAGGTGAGGCGGCAGAGCGTGTCCATGCCGCCCGCCAGCGCCCAGGGGGCTCCGGCCTCGACCAGCGCCGCGCCGAAGCCGATGGAGTTCGCGCTCGACGAGCAAGCGGTGGAGAAGGTGTGCCGTTCGCCGGACAGCGCCAGGCGCTACGCGAGCCGGT
>JAHFDQ010000490.1 GCA_023248915.1 Archangiaceae bacterium
GATGAGGACGTGCGGACCTGTCGCCGAGATGGGCGTTCCGCTGACGTACGGCGCTCCGTCCAGGGTGATGTCGAAGGAGGTGAGGTTCTCGTCGCTCGCCACCACCACCGCAGTCGCCGGCGAGCTGTAGCTGCCACCTGCCGCTATGCCCGAGATGCTCAACCCGGGCGGCGTCTTGTCGATGGCGAACGAGCCGGCGGCCGTTGACGCGTGGCCCGCGGTGTCGGTGGCCGTCGCCTCAAGCGAATGCCACCCCTCTGCGCTGACGGTTCCGCCCGAGACGAAGGGCGCGCCGTCCAGGGCCAACTCCAGGCTTGCCGGGTGCTTCTCGACTACTTCCACCGTGGGCTTCACATTGCTGGCGGTGCAGGCGCCGGAGACGAAACCGCCCAGCGAGACACCCGGGGGCGTGAAGTCGAGCGCGAAGGCGACGCTGGCGCTGGCCGCGTTTCCGGCCAGGTCCACGGCCGTCACCATTAGGACGTGTTCTCCCTCACTGGCGACAGTCTGTCCCGAAGCGAATGGCAGCCCATCGAGCTTCGACGTCACCGTGCCCGGGTGGGCGTCTGACACCACGAACGTCGGAGTTACCGGCGCGGACGCCACCTGCCCGTCGGCGACTCCAGAGATGGAGATGCTCGGCGGCGTCTTGTCGATGACGAAGGACACCGTCGCGTTGGACTGGTTGCCAGCGCAGTCCGACGCCACCGCGTGGACGACGTGAGGGCCGGCGGCGGAAATGGGCATTCCGCTGAAGTACAGCGAACCGTCCAAGGTGACGGCGAGAGAGGTAAGGTTTGAATCGCTCGCCACCACTTCCGCGGTGCTCGCCGAGCCGTACACACCCCCTTCCACGACACCCGAGATGCTCACCTCTGGCGGCGTCTTGTCGATGGCGAACGAGGCGGCGGCCGTCGTCGCGTGGCCCACCGCGTCGGTCGCCGTCGCCACCAGCGAATGCCACCCCTCTGCGCTGACGGTTCCGCCCGAGACGAAGGGCGCGCCGTCCAGGGAGAATTCCAGGCTGGCCGGGTGCTTCTCGACTACTTCCACCGTGGGCTTCACATTGCTGGCGGTGCAGGCGCCGGCGACGAAGCCGCCGAACGAGAGGCTCGGCGCCGTGAAGTCGAGCGCGAAGGCGACGCTGGCGCTGGCCGCGTTGCCTGCCAGGTCCACGGCCGTCACCGCCAGGACGTGTTCTCCCTCGCTGGAGACCGTCTCCCCCGACGCGTACGGCAGCTCATCGAGCGTCGACGTCACGGCGCCCGGGTGTGCGTCTGACACCACCCACGTCGGAACCACCGGCGCGGGAGTTACCTGCCCGTCGGCGACTCCAGACATGGCGATGCTGGGCGGCGTCCTGTCGATGGCGAAGGCCAGCGCGGCGTTCGACGGGTTGCCCGCCCTGTCCACCGCGGCCAGCGCGACGGCGTAGGCCCCTTCGGCCGTGAAGACTTGCGTCGCGTCGAACGGCCGCCCGTCCAGCCCGCTCTCCTCGGAAAGCAGCGCTCCGTTTGCCCGGAGGCTCGCCTGGTCCAGGCTGGAGTCGATGGCGAGCGCGTGGACGGACACCAGCGAAGCCGCGGTGACGGCACCGTCGGCGATGCCCTCGAGCGAAACCGAGGGCGCCGTGTAGTCCAGGGTGAAGCGAACCGTGAGTCTGGCGAGGTTGCCGTAGGCGTCCTCGGCCTCGGCGACGAGCTCGTGCGCCCCTTCCCCCGTCACTTCGCCGCCCGACACGAAGGGAATTCCGTCGAGGCTGAGCACGGTGGTGAAGCTGCTCGCGTCGGAAACGGACACCTCGGGCCGGACGGGGCCGGCGAGGAATTGCCCGTCCTCGATGCCGGTGACGGAAATGGAAGGCGGGTCGGTGTCTACCGCCTGCACCGCGCGAAGGAGCACCCGGGCAAGCACCTTCCCCTGCGCGGACAGCACGGCAATTTTCCCTCCGAGTGCAAGCCCTGCCGGAGAGGCCCAGGTGAGCGCCACCGCGCCGTCGCCATTCACCGGCAGCGAGAGGGTGCTCGACGCCTGCCCCTCGAGGACCAGCGTCGTGGCGTTTCGGATGTCGACGGCGAGCGGCTCGTCCGTCAAGGCCACGTTGCCGGCGTTGTGCAGCAGCGCGTCGAATGTGACGGCGAGCCCGGGAGAGAATTCCTGTGGTTGGGCCGTCAACTGAGCCGTCAGGGCCCGCGAGGCCGGCGCCGCCGTCACCTTGAGCGCCGTCGTCGCAAGGGCCTGCACGGCGCCCGCGGAGTCCGTCACCGACAGCTCGACCGAGTAGCTGCCCGGGGGCAGGAACGAGCCGATGGCGAACAAGTCCATCGCCTTCATCGAGCCGCCTATCGAAATCGACAGGCCTTGTCTCACCGAGGTGTAAAGGAGGACGCCGTCGCGGACGGTGAGTGTGCTGGTGAGCGGCCCCGCGGCTGCGTTGACGCTGTCGTTTCGCAGCGTCTGAGTGAGAATGGCCTCCTCGCCCGGAAGGTAGCCGGCCTTGTCGGCAGTCACCTGGGCCCACAACCGCGAGTCGGCTTCGAGGGTGAAGGAAGCGACGGCCTCCACCGGGTGGCCCGCGCCGTCCAAAATGAAGCCGCGCAAGCGGTAGGCGCCGGCCGGGCTCGCGTCGGTATTCCAGGCCGCGGAAAACACCACGCTGCCCAGCGAGTCGAGGACGACGGGATTGGCCGCGGCGAGCGCCGCCACCAGCGTGCCGTCGGCCTGCTCGATGGACAGGCCGAGCAGCACCACTCGCCTGCCCTTGGTGTAACTGGTGACGGTGGCCGTCGCGGTGACGAAGGCGTTGGCCGAGTAGCTGGCCCTGTCGAGCGACACCGTCAAGGCCGCGTCAGGGCCGGCAACTTCGAAGGTGGCAGTGCCGGTGTTGTTGTCCTCGCGGCTCTCGGCGACGAGGCCGTCCGCGTCTACCTCGGCGAAAACCGCATTGCTGCCGGACAGGCCCGAGGTGGAGAGGCTGGCGTGGGCGGTGGCGGATGCGCCGGGCGCCAGGACTCCGTAGAGCACTTCCTCGGCGAAGGGTTCAGCGCCTCCGGAGGGCGGGCTCAGGTAGAAGCGCACCACCGGGCTCGAGGCCTCGGCGCCCAGGTTGCGCACGAGCGCCGTTACCGTCACCTGTTGGCCCGTGACGGCCGGGGACGGCGAGACAGTCACGTCCTTGTCCAGCACCACCAAGTCTGGCAGCGAATCGACCGGCGAGATGAAGGCCAGGTAGCCGGTGTTGTTGCCCCTCTCCGCGTCCAGCGTGAGGCCTTCCGCGTCCGCCACCGCGTACAGGTAATGCCCAGCGGGCCCGAAGACTGCGCCGGCGGACACCGCGGCCGAGCCGCCGGCGGCGATGTCGGCCACCGAGACGGCCCCGAGGAGGGTAGAACCTGTGCCCGGGACGCCGTCCCAGAAGGCCACCGCGAACGGGCCCGAGGAACGCGTGCCGAGGTTGCGTACCACCGCGGCTACCGTCGCGGGCGAGCCGGAGACTGGCGCGGCGGGCGTGACGGAAACGTCCGCCGAGGCGATGGCGACGTCGGAGAGGCCTTGTCCTGGGTCGATGAGGAAGTACGCGCTGGCGGAGTTCTTCTCGTAGCCCGACTCTTCCACCGCGTGCGCGGCGTTGACGCGGACGACGAGGAGGTGCTCGCCGTCGGGGTACGGAGTCCACGGGACCGAGACGGTGGTGGTGCCTCCATGGGCGGCGACGGGGCCTGGCGCCGTCGCAGCGCCAATCTGCCGCCCGCCGGAGTCCGGCTGCCCGTCGAAGAATTCCACCGGGACGGCTTCGGCTGGGAGTCCACCGACGTTGTGGAGGGTGACGGACAGCGTGGCGTTGGACCCGGCCTGCGGCCGAGCGGGCGAGAGGCTCAAGTCCTTGGCTGCCACCTCCAGGTCCGGAAGCAGCTTCGCGGGCTCGCCCAGGAATTGCTGCTTCGCGGTGTTGTGAGTCAACCAAGGCTTGAAATCCGGGTTGAGCCGAAGCTTCTCGTCCACCCTCCCCTGCGCGTACGTCGTCGTGTCCCACGCGGTGGGCGTCTTCGCCCACTCGTCCGCGCCGAAGATGAGGAAGTTTGCCGTGCCGTAGCTGTACAGCCCATTCGCGGCCCCCCCGTTGTATACGATGACGTCCCCGTGGCCGTCGGCATCGACGTCGGCGACCACAGGCGCGCAGTACGACGAGCTGTTGTAGTTGATACGAGTGAGGTTGGGAGCGAAAAGCATCGTCCCCGTCCGCCCATCGCGGATTTCCAGAATCCAGCTCCCCGAGGTGGAGATGACTTGCGGCCGGTCGAGCTCGAAGAGGTTGGCGACGCTCGAGTAGAACGGGAACCCGTCGCCTCCTTCCTTCATCCAGATGGGCGCCAGCGACGGGTCCGCGGCGCCGACGAGTTGTGTGCCGGCGTTGTTGCTGAAGACCGGGTAGGTGAGGCCGTCCTGCTTCAAGGCGCCGGCAGAGACTTCGCTCGAGTTGGCTTCTACGTTTGGTCCGCCCCACGCCACCTTGCCGTCCGACGTATCGAGCGCGACGAGGTTGCCCCGAAAGGTCGGCAGTACGAGCTCGGGCCGGCCATCGAGATTCAGGTCGACAAACGCTCCGTCGCTGATTCCCGACCAACCCGGGGGTCCCCACCAGCGGTGGGCGCCGTTCTTGTCGAGCTGGCGCAGACCGTCCCAAGAGACCAGCGTAACCTCCTTGTTGCCGT
>JAHFDQ010000491.1 GCA_023248915.1 Archangiaceae bacterium
GGGTAATGCTGGCGGTGGAGGAGGTGACGGTGTTGCCGAGGGCGTCCTGTACCGTCACCTGGACGGCGGGGGTTATGGAGGCGCCGGCGGTGGTGGTGCTGGGGGCGACGGTGAAGGCCAGCTTGTTGGCTGCGCCGGCCGTAATGTTGAAGTTGGCGCTGGTGGCGGAAGTGAGGCCTCCGGAAGCGGCCGACAAGGCGTAGCCGGTGCCGGACTTGTCAATGGAGAGTCCGGCGAAGGTGGCGACGCCTGCCACCGCACTCTGCGTCACCGTCCCGGACAAGGTGCCGCCGCCGGGGTTGGTGCCAATAGACACCGTAATGCTGGCCGTCGAGGTTGTGATGGTGTTGCCCTGGTTGTCCTCAACCGTCGCCTGCAGCGCCGGCGCAATGGCGACGCCGGCGGTGGTGTTGGTGGGCTGCACCGTGAAGGCCAGCTTGTTGGCGGCGCCCACCGCAATGTTGAAGGCGGTGCTTGTGTCGCCGGCGAGGCCTCCCGAGGCCGCCGTCAGGGTGTAGCCCACTCCCACCTTGTTGATGGAAATGTCCGAGAAGGTGGCGACGCCGGCGACGGCGCTCTTCGGGTTGGTGCCGGAGAGAGTGCCTCCCCCAGGGTTGTTGCCGAAGCCCAACGTAATGCTGGCGGTGGAGGACGTCACCGTGTTGCCCAGGGCGTCCTCCACCGTCACCACGATGGCCGGGGCAATGGCAACGCCGGCGGTGGCGGTGCTGGGCTGCACGGTGAAAGCCAGCTTGCTGGCGGCGCCGGCCGCGATGTTGAAGGGGTTGCTGGTGGCGCCGGTGAGGGCCCCGGACGAAGCCGTCAACGTGTACCCGTTGCCCACCTTGTCGATGGAAAGGTTGGAGAAGGTGGCGATGCCTGCGACGGCGGCCACCGTCACCGTCCCGCTCAGCGTCCCTCCTCCCGGGTTGGCGCCAATGGCCAGCGTCACGTTGGCAGTGGAGGACGTCACCGTGTTGCCGGAGGCGTCCTGCACCGCCACCTGTATCGACGGCGACAGCGCCGTTCCCGCCGCGCCGTTGGGCGGCTGCACCTGGAACGCGAGCTTGGTAGCGACTCCGGACGACAGGTTGACTGCCGGCGCCACCGCCAGATAGAGAATTTCCGTCTGGACGGCGTCGTTCGTCGTCCAGTTGAGGGTGAAGCCCCCCAAGTCCATGCTGTACAGGTCCGCTTCCGCGTCTATCGCGGGAGTGGTGTTGTTCACCTTCATGAAGGCTTTGCTCGTCTTGTCGATGCTTTGGACGCTGGTGGTGGCTTGCGCGTCCCGGTCCTCCAGGGCCGAGCTGCCGGCCGTCAAGGCGTCGAAGGCACCAATTCCCAACCGGCTTTGGGTGACAGGGCTGGCCCGCGTCACGTCCTGCACGCTCTCGAGCAGCACCGCGGTGGGCGGGAAAGGCAGCCCGGTCACTGACTGCACCGCTCCCACCTTGAAAGTCGCCATCTGGCAGAGCCAGCCGCCACAGCCGTCAGTGCCGTTGCCGTCGTAGCTCCCGACCGCGTTGACGTTCATGTCCCCCATGTAGTTGTTGTTGAATGAACCGCTTCGCTCGGTGAATGACGGCCCGATCGTGTCCGAGCCGCAACTCATGCCCCAGTTGTAAATCAGCTCGTTGGGATAGGTCGTCGTCCTGAACCCGCTGCTCATCGCAGAGGTTGAGTTGTTCGCGCCCGCAGCCTGGTCGAGGGGATTGGTAGGCCAGACGCCCGAATACTCCGACACGTACAGTTCCAGATCGGACGACGAGGTCGTCGTGACTGTGAAGGTGATGGGGGTGCCGTTCGCGCTGATGTTGCTGGCGTAGTAGGTGGCGCCGCGGCCACCGCCAATAGCTTGCGGCCAGCTCGTCGGCCCCACGGCGAGTACGTAGGTGTTTCCGTGGTCGTCCGTGACCGTTGAAACGTTGGTGGCCGGGTTGTGGCTGGACAAGCTGACGACGATGAGGTCTCCGGGCGTGCTCGCACCAGGGAACGTCTCGCTGACAGACGTCCCAACATTCTCGATTTCCGCAGTCTGAACGAAGGTGGCGTTCGTCACTGCGCTGTTCGTACTCTTCAGGAAGCTGCCCGCCTTGACGTTGAAGCCCTTCAAAGCGAGCGAGAAGACCTGACCGGCGTTGCCGTTGGTGGCGCTGCAATTCGTGGTGAACCCGTCCGCGTCCATCGACACGAAGGAGGCGCGCGAGCTGACGACCAGGTTCTGGTCGATGGCCAGAATGGTCGCATTCGTCACCTGGCCTCGCTGGGTGTCCGAGGACGCACCGCCGGTGTAACTGAAGATGTCGGTCGCCCACTGGCCGCCGGTGGACTCCATCACTCCCATGCCGATCCCGCCGACGGAATCGGTCGACGGCGGCGCCGCGGTGAGGCCGCTCCCCCCGTGGACGTGAACGACGGCGCTCGGCTGAAAACCAACGCCGGTGACCGACTTGTTGCCGGTGACGGCCGCCATCTGCCAATTGACGACTTTCGCCGAGACACCGGCGCCGCCTATCACCATGTAGTGGACGACGTAGGCCGTTGCGTTGTTGGTCGTCCATTGGAGCGTGAAGTTGGTCGAGTCCCACGATAGAAGGTTCGCCTCCGCGAGCAACGTCCCGGCGGGACTGACGACGGTAAGCGCCCTGGCCGCGACGCGCCGCGCGGCGACGGGAGGCCCCACTCCGCTCTGGCTCGCAAGCGCCACCGAGCCGCTGCTGGCGCCGTCCGTGACGCCGTAGGCGAGCTGGGCGTTGGCGCCGAAAGTCTGGGTCGTCTTCGACTCCGTCCAGAGAATGATTGCGTTCGGCACAACGCCCAAGGCGTGGGAGATGACCTGCGTCACCGGAGCGCCCCCAGTGCTTTTGGTGAAACTGCCTACCTTGGCGCCGGGACTCGCCGCGAACTGGACGACGAACCAGCCGATGTCGGCGGCAGCCGCGGTGTTGTCCCTCTGGAGGTTGAGCGAGGCGGCGGGCCGCAGCGCTATCGTCTCGGTGTTGCCGGTGTCCGCGTTTCCGGAGGCGGTCGCCGTCTTCGCGCCCGTGGCTCCGGCCACGCCCGGCGCGTAATAGTTGCCCTCCAAAGACTGCCCGGACGCCGAAACGCCGCCGCTCGGCACGTCGAAGGCCTCGGTCATTCCGGCGGGAGGAGTCCACGAACCGGAGCTCGACATCGTGTGCAGGGTGACGACCATGTCCTTAGCCTGCGAAGTCGTCACGCTGGGCGCATCGTGAGTGAGGCTCGAGCCCGTCGCGGCACCCGCCTCGACGTCGATGGGCGCCGCCGGGTCGACGTTGCGAAAGCCCATGATGCCGCCGGCCGCGCCAGAAGACGTGTCGAACTGCCAGGAGTAGCTCGCGGGCTCTGCGGCTCCCGCGAAGCGCACGTACGTCACGAGTGCGTTCGCCGTGGCGCTGACGTTGTTGGTTCGCCGCAGCAACGTCCAGCCCGCCGGAGGGGTGACGACGGCGCTGGCGGGGCTGATGCCCACTGAAGCCACCAGGAAGTCGCCCTGCGCCGTGCCGGCCGGTTTGTTGATGGTCAGCGTCAGCGTGCCCGACCCGGAACCCGCGGAGGCCGCTGCCCGGTAGGTGGGGGCAGCCGTGACGCCGAGGGACGCCGTCACCGAGGCAACCCAGAGGATGTCGTCGCCCGCATAGGAGGACCGCCCCATGTTCTGGCCGGCGCCTTGCTGCCCGGCGGCGAAGGCAACTGCACGAGTCGTGTCCACCGGGGGAGTGATCGCGGGGCTCGCGGTCGTCACCCCCGAGGCCAGATTGGAGGTCCCGTTCCAGACGGTCGAGCCGTCCTTCAGCTCGACGGCCTGATAGGTGATCTCGGCGATGTCGACCGAGTTGGCGATGCTCCGGTCGAAGGTAATCGTGGTGGAGTTGGTGAGCCGCGTTCGCACCATCTTCGACCCGATGTCCGCCTCGGTGCCGTCGCTGGTGATGCGCACGCCGGTCAGGACGAACGTATGGGCGGTGTTGACCGCGGTTCCGAGCGTGGCAGTGACCGAGGTGGCTGCGCCGGTCATCGTGGCAACTGACCCTTTCTGGACGTTGATGTCGGCGGCGTTGGTGAATTCGACCACCTGCCACGCCAAGGTGGGGTTCGGGGGCGTGGTCGCGTCGCCCAACCTGAACTGGAGGTTCGACGTGGTCGTGAGCTCACCGACCGCCGCGTCGTCCGCGCTCCAGACGGAATCCGTCGTCGATGTGACCGTGGCGGACCAGAGGATGAACGCCTGATTCAGGGAGGCCACCGCAGCGATGCCCACGTTGGTGGGGCTAACGCTGAGGTTGGTTTCCCCGCGCTGCACCCGGACACCCGTCCCGAACGTCACCAGGTACCACTGGATTTCAATTGGAGCCGGTTCCGGAGCAACGCTGTCGGTCACCCGTTCGAATTCGATGACGGTGCAAGGGTTTGAGCACGCGGTGGGCACCCGCCCGCGCAGCTCGAACCCAACAGGGCGGTTGCTGTTGCTGCGCGCTCCGAAGAACAGCACGGACGTCGAGGGATCGAACTGGGAAATGACGACCGACAGAATTCCGTTGGCGCTGCTGACGGCGGTCCCGGACTGGACCTGCTGGGCGACGGCGGCGCGCGCGCCCCCGGCGGCCAAGAGCGCCCCCAGAGCCACGACGCGTGCGAGCACAAACCGATCAGAGCGCGGCACGACTG
>JAHFDQ010000123.1 GCA_023248915.1 Archangiaceae bacterium
TCGAGGAAGAGCCGCAGGTCGAGATTCCGTACACCCACGAGGGCCGGCTGCGCGACTACGTGTTCACCCCCGAGCCGGTGGCGCGCGCCGACTTCTTCGTGAACTGCCCCAAGTTCAAGGCGCACCCTTGGACGACGGTCACCTTCTCGATGAAGAACTACATCGGAATTCAGGACGACCGGCACCGGCTCATCGACCACGACCACCGCCTGGACGAGAAGGTGGCCGACCTGCAGTACATCGTCCAGCCGCGCTTCATCGCCATCGACGCCATCATCGCGGGCGAGGGGCGCATGCTGACGCCGACGCCCAGAAGTTTGAACCTCGTCATCATGGGCAACAACCAGCCGGCCATCGACGCGGTCTCGTGCGCCATCATCGGGGTCGAGGCCCGCGACGTGGCCCACATCCGCCTGGCGTCCGAGCGCGGGTTCGGCCCCATCGACCTGTCGAAGATTGAAATCTCCGGCGACGTGACGCTGGAAGAGGCGAAGGGCCGCGCCAAGGGCTTCAAGGTGGGGCTGGTGCGGGTCGAGAAGTACTTCGAGGGCACCCACATCACCGCGTACGCCGGCCCGCCGCCCGACCCTGAGAGGACCGACTACTGCTGGGGAGGCTGCCCCGGCGCCATCGAAGAGGCCATCGAGATTCTTCGCCTGTTCGACGCCCAGACCGATTCGAAGCTGCCCCGCATGCACGTCGTCTTCGGGAACTACCAGGGCCGCATCGACGCCAAGCCCGGCGAGAAGGTGGTCTTCATCGGCGACTGCGCGACGTGGAAGGGGAAGCTGCACGGCGCCGACGTCGCCATCGACAGCCTGTACCAGGACCGCTCGACCAAGGACCCGCACCACGCCAAGCACTCGGACATCTACGCGAAGATGGCGTCCGTGACCGCCGCGCTGGTGCGCACCCGCAACGAGGACGTGCTGCGGCTGAAGGGCTGCCCGGTGAGCGTCGCCGAGCACGTGCTGGCGCTTGCGTCCCTGGGTGGGACGAAGAACCCGTACTTCGACAAGAATGAGGTGGTGGGGTTCAACAAGGCCTACCTCACCTGGAAGGCGGCGATGGCAGCCAAGCGCCTGCGCGGCGTGCCCTACCAGAAGGAAGGGCCGGCGAAGCGCGGCGAGGGTAGGCCCGAGCTGATTCCGCCGTCGGCGTCGAAGTAAGGTTCAGCCGGCCGGGGTGCATTGCTCTGAACGGGCGAACGCACTACACTTGTGGCAGTTACGTATTCTGGAGAAGAGAATGCCGGTGATGACCATTCGACTGTCGCGTCGCGAGAGCGCACGGGTGGCGACCCTTGCGAAGAAGCGCAAGGTCACCCGGTCCGAGCTCATGCGCCAAGCGCTCTCCCACCTGGACGACGCCGGAGAGAGAAGCGCTCTGGACGATCTCGAGGACCTCGTCGGAATCATCAAGAATGGTCCCCGCGACCTCGCGACCAACCCGAAGCACATGAAGGGCTTTGGCCGGTAGCAAGCCGATGGTCCTGCTCGACACCGGGCCTCTGGTGGCCCTCCAGGACGAGCGAGAGACTCACCACCGGTGGGCGGTCGAAGCATTCCAGTCGGCTTCCGGCCCGGTGGTGACCTGCGAGGCGGTGCTGACTGAAACCGGCTTCTTGTTGCGCAGGTGGCGAAATGCTTTCGACCGAGTGCTCGGGCACGTCGAGGGCGGAAGAATTCGAGTCGAGTCACTGACGGACGACGCGTCCAGCGTGCGAAGTTTGATGTCGAGGTACCACTCGGTTCCGATGGCCTATGCAGCCGCCTGCCTCGTGCGGCTGTCGGAGAAGTTCCCCCTCGCCCCAATCCTGACGCTCGACGAGGACTTCGAGGTCTACCGCCGCCTGGGCCGCCAGGTGATTCCGCTGCTCGCCCCTTTCCGTCAGCGCTGAAGCGAGCGGTCTGGCCGAGGCGCCCGCGCATAGCAGTCCAGACCCGAGATTCCGCCCTCTTGGGAAATGGAAGCCTGGCCTGCTCCCAGGCAGTGTGCCCCGAGAACAGCCCCTGGGGGTGCGCATCGGTCAAAGGTACGCACACCTGGCGAGGGTCGTCGGAAGGTCCCGAAGTCTGGTGGGGTAGGCTTGTGCGCGATGACGCGTTCGTCGCGACTCGGGGGGGCTCTGGCGCTGCTCGCCGTGCTGAGCGTCCCCGCGGCCGCCCGAGCGCAAGTGGAGACCGGTAAGTACACCGGCGACGCCTTTGACGGCCACTTCATCTCGCTCACGTTCCGGCCGGAGGTCCTGGTGGTGCAGAGCGCCGACGTGGGCGGGCCCGTGCTCTGCACCTCCTCCATGCTCCCCGACCGCGCCAAGATCCTGGCCACGTCCGACCCACTGGCTTCCGGTCTGGTGCTTTCGCTGGAGCCCGACGGCTTCAGGCTTGGCAGCAATCCCGCGGTGAACGGCTTCGGCGTCACCTATTACTGGGTCGCCTTCCGTCCATCCGCCCAGCTTGCCGTCGGCAGCTACGTGGCCACCGGGGCCAGTTCAACTCCCATCAGTGTCGGCTTCTTGCCGGTGGCGGTGCTGGTGGTGCCGGAAGCCAGCTACATGTCGACGCTCCGAACCGCGTCCTCGGGGGCTGACGCCTACCGGATCAACGGCGCCTTGGAAGGCGACGCCATCACTCAGTTGAATGACGACGGCTTCCAGGTAGGCGCGATCGGCGACGTCGCCGAGTCCGGCCAGACCTACCATTACCTGGCCTGGGCCGCGGGAAGGGGTGTGGCAGAGGGTGGGTACCGAGGAGATGGCAATGACGACCGGTCGATTTCTGAGGTTGGCTTCCCGCCGGAGTACGTCCTCGTCAAGGGGATGGAGGCGTCAGGAACGTCTGCGAACGCTGCGGCGCACCGGCCCGCCTCTATCGAGGCAGGCGTCGACCTGTCGCTGGCGGTCAACACCAAACCGCCGGAGGCGAACAACATCCAGGCGCTGGAGGCGAACGGCTTCCAGGTCGGCACCCATTCCCGGGTAAACGCCAACGGCCAGAACTACGTCTGGCTGGCCTTCGCGAACCTGACCGACGGCGGAACGGGCGGGAGCAGCCCCGACGCCGACACCTCGGGAAGCCTCGCACGGCTCTCCTACCGGGCCAGCCCTTGCGGGTGCGCAGGCGGAGCCGGGGCGGCGTTCCCTCTGCTTTCGGTCCTTCTCTGGACGGGATCGCAGTGGGTGCGGAGGGTGCGCCCCTCGACCTGAGCTCAGCCCGGGCGCGGAGGCGGCGGGCGTGCCTCGAGAAACGGCGCCGACACCGGCGAGGCGGCTCCGTCGGCGAAGGCTCCGCACAGGAGCGCCGCCAGCGCCCGCGCCCAATCGAGCCGCACCGCGTGCCCTTCGGTCGCTCCCGGCTTCACCGTCGCGGACAGCCGTCGGAAAATGGGAAAGGCCAGCTCGACCACCGCCTGCCCGTCGTCGTAGCGCGCCAGGCTGCGCGCGCGGTCGAGCTCGAGCCGCAGCCAGTGCCCGAGGTGGTGCCCGACGATGACGTCGGTGGAGCCGTCGCGTTCGACCGCGAAGCCGTCGCGGCCGCTCTTCTCGGCGAGCCGCGCGTCTCCGAAGAAGTGCGGCTTGATGAGGTACGGGCCGCCGTCCTCAGGGCAGAAGGTGTCGCAATTGCCGCACTCGTTGCAGAAGCCGGCGTAGGTGGCGAGCTGGTGGCCGTCCGCGAGGGCGAACACCCGCTCTCCCTCTTCGGCCAGCAGGCCTCCCCGGACCACCAGGTCGGGCAGGCGCACTTCACCCCTGAGCTCGGCCGGCACCTCGAGCGTGAAGTTGGCGTCGTTGGGGCAGACCGGCACGCACTTGTCGCAGGACAGGCAGTCGAACAGCCAGAGGCGAGTGCCCACCCGGCGGGGGACGGCGCGGTTGCGCTCGGCGCGGTACCGGGCGTCGTCCAGCACCTTCCGGGCGTAGGCCGCGAGATTCTGGTGCGCGGCCCGGGCGCTGTCGGCATTCCGTCCAGCCCGTGCGGAAGCTCCACTCCGTTCAGCCTGTGCGGAGTCGCCATTCCGTTCAGCCCGAGCGGAGTCGCGGGCCCCTCGACTGCGCTTCGCTACGCTCGGGGTGAACGGAACTTTCCCGGCCTCGGCGAGGATGAAGTCCTCCACGTTCGCCGCGCCGCTCGCGCGCATGCGCTCGGCCAGGTGTTCAAGATACTTCGGCAGCCGGCCATAGCCCCCCGGCTTCAACAGGTCGGTGCAGGTGGTGACGGGCACGAAGCCGGCCGCGACGCAGTCGGCGAAGTTGCGCGCGTCGACGCCCCCCGAGAACGACACCGGCAGCTCGCTTCCCACCGCGTCTCGCAGCTTGCGCGCCAGCTCGACCGCCACCGGGTGCAGCGGTGGCCCGGACAGGTACATCTGCTTCTGGTCCGCCCGGAAGACGCCTCGGTGGTTCTCGACCACCAGCGTGTTCGTCAGCTTCACCCCGAAGTGCCTGCTGTGCCTCCGGGCCACCGCGCCGACACGGCGCACCAGGTCCACTGCCTCACCGAGGCCCAGCTTGTCCGCGAGGAACGAGTCCCGGTGCGGCCGCACCTCGGTGTAGCCGATCCGGTCGTTCAACAGCCCGCACACCTCGTCGTACCCGAGCACGGTGGGGTTCAGCTTCACCACCACGTGCGTGCCCACTTCCCCCAGCAGGTGCTCGCAGATGCGCTCGATGTCCTCGGCGGGGCAGCCGTGGAACGTCGAGAGCGTGACGTTCGACGAGACCCGGTCGGGCACCGCCGAGCGCTCGGGGCGCCAGGCGAGCAAGTCCCTCGGCCATTCCTCGAAGAGCGCGTCGAGGTCGGCGCGCGCGTCGAGCATCGCGTCGAGGAAGGCCCGCACGGTGGGCGACCGCACTCCGGCGTCGTCGTACCCGACGGACAGGTCGAACAGCAGGTCGCCGCCGGGGCCGGCCAGGCCCAGCCCCAGGTCCGCCTGGCGCAGCGCGTGGACCAGCGCCCAGGCCTTCACGTACTCGGCGCGCGACTCGGGCAGCGACAGCTCTTGAGACCACTCGACGTTGTAGCCGACGTTCGCCGCGTCGATGCAGGGCCGCGGAATCTCCAACCGGTCCTTCACCTGCACCGTCTTCAGCTCGAAGACGCGCCCCCCGCCGAGGTAACCCAACACCAGGTTCTGCGCGAGCTGCGACTGCGGCCCCGCCGCCGGCCCCAGGGCGTTGGCGGCCCGCTCGCCGTGGAAGACGACGCCCAGGTCGAGCCCGACCGGACCCCGGTGGAACGAGCGCTCGGGCAGGTCGAAGCACGCGCCCTTCGCGAGCTCGGCCGCCATGCGCCGCAACAGGTGCCCGAACGGCTGAGGAACGAGGTCCGCCACCCGCGAGTCCTAACCGCGCACGCCGCCTGCCGCTCGCGGGGAAGCTGGACCGCCCGCGCAGGCAGCGGAGCGCCGCCTCACTTCAAGCGCTCGCCGCAGAGGTCCTCGAGCGAAGTCACCACCGCCGAGATGTCCTTCTCGCCTTTGCCCTGCGCCCGCGCCAGTTGGTAAACCTCTTTCACCGCCGCCGCGGCCGGCGTCGGCACCCGGTGCTTGGCGGCGCTGTCCAGGAACAGCGACAAGTCCTTGAACATCAGGTCGATGGAGAAGGCGGTCTCGAAGTTCCGGTCGAGCATCGCCGGCCCCTTGAAGTCGTAGTACGGCGACCGGAAGCCCGAGGCCCGCACCATCTCGAGCAGCTTTCGCGGGTCCACCCCCGCCCGTTGGGTCAGCAGCATTCCTTCCGACAGCCCCTCGAGCATCAGCGCGATGAGCGCGTTGCCGGCGAGCTTCACCTGGGTGCCGGCGCCGACCGGCCCGCAGTGGATGGTGGTGGTCCCCACCGCGGCGAAGAGGGGCTGGGCCCTGGCGAACGCGGCGTCCTTAGCCCCCGCCATGATAACCAGCGTCCCCTGGTCGGCTCCGCCCTTCGAACCGGTGACCGGCGCCTCGACGAAGTCCACTCCCTTCGCGCCGAAGGCCGCCTCGAGCTCGCAGGTCAGCTCGGCCGACACCGTGGAGAAGTCGACGAAGAGCTGGCCGGCCTTCGCTCCTTCGAGCAGCCCCCCGGGCCCCAGGGCGACCAGCCTGAGCGCCGCCGGGTCGGCCACGCAGGTGCAATAGGCGTCGACCCGTCGCGCCAGCTCGGCCGGCGTGGCGGCGGGCTTCACTCCGAATCGGGCCAGCTCGTCCACCCGGGCCGACGTCCGGTTCCAGGCCACGACGCCGAAGCCCTTCTGCGCCAGGTTGCGCGCCATGCGGCTGCCCATGATGCCCAGCCCCAGGAAACCGACGGTCTTCAGCTCGTTCACGGCTGCGCTCCATTCCCCTCGTCGGGTGGCAACACGGCGCGGCATCCCATAGATTCTCCGCGATGAAGTTTCCACTCTTCTTCAGCCGGGAGTCTTCGGCGGCCGCTACCCGCGCGCGCCAAGACCGGCTCGAGAAGGCCATCTCCGAGAGCCTCCGAGTCCTCGGGCAGATGTGCACCAAGCTGGCGGACGCGGTCGAGGCGCAGCGGCTGACCCGCGCCGGCTACACGCGCCCCGAGCGTTTCCTCGAGCGCACCGACGCCAAGAAGGGCTAGCGGGGTGGACGCGGTCCCAGAGGACGACGGCCGAGCCCTCGCCGACGCGGCGCTCGCCTGCGCTGGTCCCGCCCGGCGCTGGCTCGACGCCAACGGCCCGAAGCTGCCCCTTCCCGGGCTCGACGACGCCGAGGGCGAACGGGTGGCGCCGCACCTGCCGCCGGTGGTGGACGCGCACGTGCACCTGTTCCCCGACGCGGTGTTCGACGCCCTCTGGCGCTGGTTCGGCCGCTACGGTTGGCCCATCCGCTACAAGCTGCACGCGGCCCAGGTGGTCGACTTCCTCTTGCAGCGGGGGGTCAGCCACCTGGTGGCGCTGCACTACGCGCACCTGCCGGGCATGGCGCGGGTGCTCAACGAGTTCATGGCCGACCTGTGCCGCAGCCGGCCCCAGGTGACCGGCCTGGCCACGGTGCTGCCCGGCGAACCCGGCGCCCGCCAGGTGCTGGAGGACGCCTTCGCAGAGGGCCTGAAGGGAGTGAAGCTGCACTGCCACGTGCAGTGCCTCGGCCCCGACGCGCCCGAGATGCATGAGGTGTACGCGGCCTGCTCGGCGGCGAACCTGCCCCTGGTGATGCACGCCGGGCGCGAGCCGGCCAGCCCCGCCTATAGGTGCGACCCGTACGCCCTGTGCTCGGCCGACCGGGTCGAGCGGGTGCTGCGCGACTACCCGCGGCTGCGGCTGTGCGTGCCCCACCTCGGGGCCGACGAGTTCGACGCCTACCAGGCCCTGCTCGAGCGCTTCGACAACCTCTGGCTCGACACCACCATGGCGGTGGCCGACTACTTCCCGGTCCCGACGCCGGTGGGGCTGTTGGCGGCCCGGCCCGACCGGGTGCTGTACGGCACCGACTTCCCCAACCTGCCCTACGCGTGGGACCGCGAGCTGGGAAAGCTGGCCGCGCTGAAGCTCTCCGAGGAGAGCCAGGCTCGCCTCTTGGGGGCGAACGCGCGCGCACTCTTTGGAATTGCCGCCCCCCGGCCGCAGTAAGCTGCCCGCGTGTTCTACCGCTTCGCTCGCGCCGTGCTGCGGGTGGCCTTGAGGCTCTTCTACCGAATCCGGGTGAGCGGGCCCGCCGCCGACCTCGACGGGCCCGTCATCTTCGTCGGCAACCACCCCAACGGGCTCATCGACCCGTCGCTCATCTACGTCCTCACCCCGCGCCAGGTGACGTTCCTGGCCAAGGCGCCACTCTTCGAGATTCCGGTCATCGCCCAGCTCGCGCGCGGCATGGGGGCGCTCCCCGTCTACCGGCGGCAGGACGACCCGTCGCAGATGGGGAAGAACCAGGGCACGCTCGACGCCTGCGTCGAGGCGTTGGTAGCGGGCCGGGCCGTCACCCTCTTCCCCGAGGGCAAGAGCCACTCCGAACCGCAGCTCGCCGACCTGAAGACTGGCTGCGCCCGCATCGCGCTCCGGGCCGCCGTTCGCGGCGCGCGGGTGCGCATCGTCCCCATCGGGCTGACCTACCAGCAGAAGCACCGCTTCCGGAGCGAAGTCCTGCTCGAGGTGGGCTCTGCCCTCGAGGTCGATCGGCCCGCCGACGCCGAAGACCACGACGCCGCCCGCGCCTTGACCGAGCGCATCGCCGGCGCCTTGCGGGCCGTGACGCTGAACCTCGAGCGCTGGGAAGACCTGCCCGTCATCCAGACCGCCGAACAGCTCTACGCCCTGCGCCACGGCGAGGCGGCGGCCGACCCGGGCCGGATGCGCCGCTTCTCGCGCGGGGTGGAAATCTTGCGCGAAGAGCAGCCCGAGCGCTTCCAGGCGCTGCGCCGGGAAACCATGTCCTTCCGGCGCCGGCTCGAGCTGGTGCGCGCCGCTCCGGCCGACCTGCAGGTGGTCTACCGCCGCGGCCCCGTCTACGGCTTCGTGGCCCGGAATCTGGCGGCCCTCGCCCTCGGCCTGCCGCTGTTTCTGCTCGGCATCGCACTCTTCGCGGTGCCCTTCCAGCTCCCCCGGCTCCTGGTGGCGGCGGTGCGCCCCGACCGCGACCGGGTCGCCACGGTGAAGCTGGTCTGCATGATGCTTTTGGCTCCGCTCTGGCTGGGCGGGCTCACTGCGGCGGCGGCCTGGCACTGGGGGGCGCCGGCGGCCGTCTACACGGCGCTGCTCACCTTCCCCCTGGCCCTCTTCACCCGGTACTTCTACGAGCGGCGCCGCTCGGCCCTCCGCGACACCCTGACCTTTCTCGTGCTCGCCCGGCGTTCGAGCCTCCGAGCGCGGCTGCTGGTCGAGGGAGAACGGCTGGCGTCCGAAATCGAGCAACTGGCGGCCGAGCTTCGCCCCCGAATTCAGGCCGAGGCCGAATCGGGTGCAAGTCCGGTCTGATGAACGGTTGAACCCACCTGGGCCTACCCGCCCACTTCACGGAAGACCGGTGAGGCCCCATCTTCGAGTCGCCATGTCGGAAATCCTCGTCGTGGACGACGATGCCAGCCACCGCACCCTCATCTGCGACGTCCTCGTGGACATGGGCTACCAGACGACCGAAGCGGCCAACGGCAAGGAAGCGCTCGAGCTGCTCGAGGGCCGGCTCCCGGACGCGGTCTTGCTCGACCTGCGCATGCCGGTGATGAGCGGCTGGGGCCTGCTCGAGGCGCTGAAGAAGATGCCCCGGGCGCGCGGGGTGCCCATCATCATCATCTCGGCCTACGGCTACGAGTGGGAAGCCGAATTGGTCGGCGCGGCCGGGTACGTGTCGAAGCCGGTCGACTTGGAGCGCGTGCGGTCGACGGTGCAGCAAGTCGTCGGTCCGCCGGCCGCCCTGATGGTCCATTAGGCTCGGCCGCGACATCGGCCGATTGCCTGGTTGTGCCGGCCTGCGGTTTTCCGGTGTGATGGGCCTTCCGTGACTCGAGCCGACAGCACGCCCGCGGTGCGCGCCCGGGGGCTGGTGAAGCGCTTCGGCGACTTCACCGCCCTCGACGGGCTCGACCTGACCATCGAGCGCGGCGCCTTCTACGCCTTCCTGGGGCCGAACGGCGCCGGCAAGTCGACCACCCTGTCCATTCTCACCGGCGTGTACGGCGCCGACGCGGGCGGCATCGAGATTCTGGGCGTGGACGCGCGGCGAAACCCGTTGGCGGTGAAGTCGCGCATCGGCGTGGTGCCCGAAGAGCTGTCGCTGTTCGAGCGGCTCACCGGCCGCCAGTACCTCACCTTCTGCGGCCGAATGTTCGGCCTCGGCGCCGGCGAGGCCAACGCGCGCGCAGCCGAGCTGCTCGCCCTCACCGAGCTCGGCTTCAAAGCCGGCGCGCTGGTGGCCGAGTACTCGAAGGGAATGCGCAGGCGCCTGGCCATCGCCGCCGCCCTCATCCACGGGCCCGAGCTGGTGCTGCTCGACGAGCCCTTCGAGGGAATCGACGTGATGGCGGCCGGCGTCATCCGCGAGCTCTTGTCCGACCTGTCGCGGCGCGGCGTCACCCTGCTCCTCACCACCCACGTGCTCGAGCTGGCCGAGCGGCTGGCGACGCACGCGGGCGTCATCTGCCAGGGGAAGATGGTCGCCGAGGGCTCGGTGGCCGAGCTGAAGGCCCGCCACCATGCCGCCTCGCTCGAGCAGGTGTTCGAGCGGCTCGTCGGTTCGCCGGCCGCGAAGAACGCCCGGCTGTCCTTCTACGGCGAGAAGGCAGAAGGCCCGGAGGCCGAGGCGGCGCCGGCCGTGCCCGCCCTGCCCGGCAAGGGCGCATGAACGCCTTGTCGCTCGCCGCCCCCCGGCGCCCTCCCGGCTTCTTTACGCACCTGTGGCTCTTGTGGGGCCTCCGGCTGGCCATCGGGCTCAACCGGGGCGACGGGCGGCGCCGCGCCCTGGCCGCCGCGGCCTTCCTGGCGTCGAGCGCGCCCGGGCCGGTGCTCTTCCTCGGGTTCTACGGGCTCTTGTCCGTGCCGGCGGTGGCCACCTCGGAGGTGTGGCCGGACTTCATCCTGGCGATCCTGTGCTTCGTGACCTCGGCGGTGTGGGCCACCTGGCCGCTGTTGTCGGCTGGGGTGGACGACCACTCCGAGCTGTCGCGCTACTCGGCCTTCCCCATCTCGCCGTTTCGGCTCTTGGCGGCTTCCACGCTGGCCAGCCTGTTCGAACCCCGCGCCTTCGTCTTCTACGCCCCCCTGGCCGGTACGGCGCTCGGGTACGCGCGGCTGCACCCGCCCGCCTCGTGGCCCTTCGCGGCGCTGCTCTTCACCGCCTACGCGCTGTTCAATGCCGCGGTCAGCCGCATCGGCCTGTACGCGGTGCTGAACGTGCTGCGCCAGCGCCGGAACGCCGAGCTGATCGGCGGCTTCTTCGTCGCCCTCATCGCCGTGTGCGCGGTTATTCCGCCTGTCGACACGTCCTGGCTGCTCAGCGTGGGTGGAGGCGCGACCGCGCTGTCCGACCGGGCGCTCCGCGACGCGGCGGTGGCGCTGCAGCAGGTGCCGCCCGGCTTCCTCGCCCACGGATTGGCCTGCCTGGGCCTTGGCGCGGGCCCCTACGCCATCGGCGACCTGTTCGCGCTGGTCGAGCTGACGGTGCTGGCGCTGGTGGTGGCCTACGGCCTGCTGCTCGACTTCCACCGCAACGTCGGTCGCGGCAGCGCCACCGCGGCGGGCCAGCGAGACGCCAACCCGTTCGCCACCGCCTCGGGGCTGTTCCGGGTGCTGGTGGCGAGGGAAGCGCTCGACCTGTGGCACAACGCCAGGGCCCGGCTGCTGGCATCGGTGCCGTTCCTCCTGGCCATTCTGCTGAAGCTTCTGTCGGGGAGGTCGCTGTTCGCCTTCGCGCTGGGCAAGAGCGCCGACACCTGGCTGCTCGGAACGCTGTGCCTCTACGGCGCCGTCGTCATCGCGTCTACCTTCTCGCAGAACACCTTCGCTTACGACGGGCACGGCTTCGCGGTCTTCCTGGTGGCTCCGATCGACCTGGCCTCGGTGTTGAAGGCGAAGAACGCCGTGCACGCCGCGGCGGCGGCGCTGCTCGCGCTGTCGGTGTCGCTGTTCTACCGGGTCTACTTCGGCCAGGGCGGCTGGGTGGACTGGGCCTGCGCGATGGCCGCCGTCGCCGCGGTGCTGCCGGTGCTCCTGACCGCGGGGAACTTCCTCTCGCTCATCTTCCCGGTGAAGTTCCACGCCGACCTGAAGCGCCGAGACAAGCTGCCGTTCGCGGCGTCGATGCTGGGCGTGCTGGCGGCCGCCGTGGGCACCGCGCCGTTCGGGTGGGCGCTGCGCCTGCAGGGCACCGACGGCCCCGACTGGTCCACGGCGGGCCTCATTGCCCTGTCCGCCGCCCTCGGGTGGATGGGCTACCGCGCGCTCTTGCCCGCGGCCCTGGCGTTGCTCGTCAGGCGGCGAGAGCTCGTCCTGCGCGCCGTCACCCGGAACTGAAGGGCCGCGCCGAAAGCTGGTAGACCCGCCCCATGTCAGAGCCATCCATTCCTCCGGAGCGCCGCCAGGCGGCCCGCCGCGCCCAGGCGCTGCCCGAAGAGGCGCTGCTCGCCGAGTGCGAGGTGGAGTTCTTCGTGGCCGGCGGCCCCGGCGGCCAGCACCGGAACAAGACGGCCTCCGGCGTGCGCCTCACCCACCCGCCCACCGAGCTGTCGGTCACCGCCACCGAGCGACGCAGCCAGGCTCAGAACCGCACCGCGGCCCTGGCGCGCCTGCGAAGCGGCCTGGCGGCGCTCGCCTACGTGCCCAAGCCGCGGCGAAAGACGCGCCCCACCCGGGGCTCCAAGGAGCGCCGCCTCGAGGCCAAGCACCGGGCCGGTGAGCGAAAGGCCCAGCGGCGCCAGGGCTACGACTAGGCGAGCTGGCGGACGACGAAGGGCAACACGCCGCCGTGCCGGAAGTAGTCGAGCTCGACGGGCGTGTCGACGCGAACCAGGGCCTTGAACGCTCGGGACTGGCCTTCGCCGCGCGCGGTCACGCTCACCGTGCCCCGGGGGGTCAGGCCCGTGGCGATGCCGGCGACGTCGAAAGTCTCTCGCCCGGA
>JAHFDQ010000492.1 GCA_023248915.1 Archangiaceae bacterium
GCGGGCACCATCCGAGTCGAACCGGACGTACCGCGCCCGCCATTTGACGAGGACCCCATCGCCGCCGACGAAGAAGGCCGGGCCAGCTACACCCCGTGGTCCGGCGTACCGGTGTCGCTCAGCGCGCCGCCCGGATTGAGCCTGACTTCGCTCGGGCCGCTACCCGCCGGAGTGCGGATTGGGCGGTCGCGCCCCCGCCTCGTCTACCTCGAGGCTTCGCTGCAATACCATCTCGACTAGGGTGCGCAGGCCGAAGCCGGTCGCGCCCTTGCTCTGGTAGCCGCGGTCCTTCGGGCTCTGCGAGGGGCCGGCGATATCGAGGTGCACCCACGGGGTGTCCCCCACGAATTCCTTCAGGAAAAGTGCCGCGTTGATGGCCGAACCCCACCGCTCGCCCGAGTTCTTCATGTCCGCGACGTCCGAGCGCAGGGCGTCCTTCTGCATGGGCGACAGCGGCAGGCGCCAGACCTCTTCTCCGGCGCGGCGGGCGGCCTCGAGCACCGGCCTGACGGCCTTGTCGTCACCCCAGGCGCCGGCGATGTAGTGGCCGAGCGCTACCATGCAGGCGCCGGTCAGGGTCGCCAGGTCGATGAGCAACGCCGGGTGCGCGTCGTTGGCGTAGGCGAGCACGTCGCCCAGGACGAGCCGGCCCTCGGCGTCGGTGTTGGTGACCTCGACCGTCTTGCCGAGCCTCGAAGTGAGGATGTCGCCGGGCCGGTAGGCGTTCCCGGACGGCATGTTCTCGCAGGCTCCCATATAAGCCCGCACCGGGAAGGGGGGCGCGAGCTGGGCGATGACTCGCATCGCGCCCAGCACCGCCGCGGCGCCGGCCATGTCGGTCTTCATGTCGACCATGCTGTCCGCCGGCTTCAGCGACAGCCCGCCGGAGTCGAAGGTGATGGCCTTGCCGACGAGCGCGACGGCCGGGCGCTTCGCGGCTGCGGCGTCCTTCGGCAGGTAGGTGAGCTCGATCAGCTTCGGCCCTTCGGCGCTGCCCTGGGCGACCGCGAGGAACATGCCCATCGACAGCTTTTCGATTTCCTTCCGGCCGTGCACGACGACGTCGAGGCCGAACTCCTTGCCGATCGCCTCGGCGTCGTCGGCGAGCCGCTTCGGCGTCACCACGGCCGCGGGCTCGTTCACCAGGTCTCTCGCCCAGTTGGTGGCGTCGGCGACCTTGCGGCCCAGGGCGATCGCCTCGTCCAGCAGCCGGGAGCGCTTCTGGCCCAAGGGGAGCAGCAGCGCAGTCTTCTCGATTCGGGGCGGAGCCTTCTCGCCCTTCTCGGTGGTGCGGTACCGGTCGAACCGGTAGTCGCCGAGCGCCAGGCCTTCGACGGCCGCCCGCAGGTTGTTGGCGAGGTCGCCGGCCGCGGGCCCGGCCCAGGCGATGCTTCGGGCGCGGACCTTCTGGGCCGCCTTCGCCGCGCGCCCGGCCGCCAGCCGAAGCGCCTCGAGCTCGAGCTTGGCCTCGGCGCCGAGCCCGACCAGGAGCACCCGCGCGGCGGCAATCTTCCCGTGGGTGTGCAAGAGCAGGCTCTGCTCGGCCTTCCCCTTGAAGCCCTCTTCGGCCGCGGTCGTGAGGAGCAGACCCTTCAGCCGCTTGTCCACGGCGGCCAGCACTGCGTTGCGTCGCTTCTTGTCGGTCAGGTCGGCCTCGAACACCGCGAGAACGAGCAGGTCGGCTTTGGTCTTGGTGGCGTCGAGCGGAGCGATGGTGAAGTTCATGGGTCGCGAAGCCTAGGCGAGAAACCTACAATTGCAATGCGGCGAGGGCACGGGTACTGGTGGGGCGCCGATGCCGTCGCTGCTCCTGCACATGGCCGCGGTCGAGCGCCTCGCGGCGGACGAGACCGGCCTGCCCGCGGAAATTTCCCGCGCCCTCAGGGAAGACGTCGAGTACGCGAGGCTGGGGGCTGCGCTCGCCGACCTGCCCGAGTACGGCGGGTTTCGGGGGAAGCTGTCGCCCCTCTTCCCCGCGCGCGAGTCGCCCCGGTTCGCGCGGCTGTTCCACGGCCGGGCGCCGGTGGCGATGGGCCTGAAGATGGCCGAATTGGTCGCCAACGGGGCCCTGGTGGGCACCGAGCCCGGGCTCGCGTTCGTGTCCGGGTACTTCAACCACGTCTGCCTCGACCGCAGGCTGAACCCGCTGGTGGACCGCCTGGTCGCGCGCCACCGGAGGTCGGGCGAGGACGAGCGGGCGGCGCGCCGGCGCATCGACTGGACGCAGGCGCTGTTCTACGTCCGCGAGCTTCACGGCACCGAGCTGTTGGGCAACCCGCTGATTCGCGCGAAGTTTCAGGTGTTGAAGCGCCCGGGGCTGCCGACCCGGGGCATCGGCCGGGGGCTGTTCGAGCTGGTCAGGCTGTCGGCGCAGGAAACACTGGGCGCGGCCCCGACCAAGGCCGAAGTCGACTCGTGGATTCGCGGTCTGTATTTCCAGGGCTTGTTTCTAGCCAGCCCGATGGGAAGGCTTCGGGCGCTGCCGTCGTACACCAGCCTCGCGCTCCGCGAGCTGTATCAGGCGGCCGACTTCGACGTGGCGGCCGAGGTCGACGGGGCGCTGGCGACGGCGCGGCAGTTGCTGGGAGCGCTCTCGTCGATGATTCGGCGAGGGGCCTTCTCGCCCCGCGCGCGCGGGCGCTTCCTGGGAGAGTTTCCGGAAGGCTCGATCGAGTCCACCGCGGCCTGACCGGTTGGTCGGCCTCCGCCCTGCCATCCGCGGCAGCGCTTCGGACCCGGTATCGTGGGGAGGCCCGAACCCGTAGTCTGGGCCGATGGTCGAGGCGCTGCTGGTCGCGTCCGGAGGTTTGGTCGGGTTCGCCGGCTCGATGGTCGGGATTGGAGGGGGCGTCCTGCTCGTTCCAATTCTGGTGCTCGGCTTCGGTGTCCCGATGGCCGACGCCGTCCCGGTGTCGCTCCTGTGCGTGGTGGCGGGTTCGACGGCGGCCGCGGGGTCCTACGTTGAGGCCCGCCTGGCCGACCTCCGGCTCGCGCTCGTCCTGGAAGTCGGCACGGTCGGCGGCGCGGTGGCGGGAAGCTTGATTTCCAGCCGCATCAGCCCGGCGATTCTGGCCACCGCCTTTGGAGTCTTCACGCTCGGCGTTGCCGGCAGCCTGGCCCGGCCCCCGGCCGCGATGGCGCCGGGCGCCGCACCCGCGAGGTACGGGTTGGGGCTCGCGGGCTCGTTCCTCGCCGGGAGCGTCTCGGCACTGCTGGGAGTCGGGGGTGGGCCGATCAAGGTCCCGCTGATGGCGTACGGCATGCGCGTGCCGCTCAGGGTTGCCGCGGCGACGAGCAATCTGATGGTGGGGGTCACCGCGGCAGCTTCGGTCGCCGCGTACGCCGCGCGCGGCCAACTGAAGCTCGCGCTCGCGGCACCCCTGGTGTTGGGGGCGCTCGGCGGCGCGACCGTGGGTTCCCGTGTGATGCAGCGGGTTCCCAACCAGGTGTTGCGGTGGATGCTGGCGACGGTCCTGGTCATCGTGTCGGTTCAGATGTTCGTTCGGGGGGCCGGGACGCCGTGACCGAACCCATTGCCCTGGACGCCGCCGGCTTTGCCTCGGAACGTGCCCGCGAGGTGCCGGGCACCGCGTGGCTCGCCAGGCTGCTGCGCGCAGGGGCGGTCGCCAGCGGGGCGCTGTTCCTATCTTCGGTGGCGCTTGACGCGAACGCGCGCCCCGCCGAGGCTGACTTGGCGCGCAAGCTCGCCGCGTCGGCGCTGCTCGCCACGCCCGTGGCGCGCCTAGTCGTCGCCGGGGCTTTCCTGGGCGCCAAGGGCGAACGCCGCTACGCCGCGTGCGCCGTCGCCGTCGTGGGGCTGCTCGCCCTGGCCCTGGCGCTCGGCCTCAGGGAAGGCTGATGTCCTGGGAGACGGCGCCGGAACCGGTGGCGAGCGTCGCGTGGGCGGGTTCAGGCGCGAAGGGGTTCACCACCCAAGCCAGGGCCGCCGTCATCGGATTCTGCGCATCGAGGCTGGTGAACACCCGAAGCTGGAAGGTCGAGCTGCCGCGGAGCGACTGCCCCGCGTAGCCGCCCTGGAGGTGCGTGGCGTCGACGGGAATCAGCACCGTCGGCATGAGCACGCCCTCGATTCCGGTGAACAGCGAGACGCTCTTCGCGGCCACGATGGCGTAGGTGAGGCCGGTCGGCGTCGTCGCGGGCGTAAACGTCACCAGGCCCGACAGCGTCACCGGACCGAACTGGAAGTTCGCCGTGGCCGTCTGGCCCGCGGTGAGGTTGACCGAGCTGAGCGGGTTGGCGAGGAAGTTCATGGCGAGGCCGCCCGACCCGAATCCGGTGAGGACAGCCACCGGAACGTACCGGCCTGGATTGAGGTCGGTGATCGCGTAGGGGTAGGCGATGTCGGTCGAGTTGGTGAGCATCTGGTACCCATTTTGGAGTTGGGTGAGCAGGGCCTGCGGGTCCGCGCCCGAAGAGAAGGCGTCGGCGCTGAGGGCCGAGACCGAGACGTTCTGGGCGACCGTCGGTTCCGCCAGGTTGACGGTCCCCTGGATGGTGCACAGGCCCGGCTGCGAGGCACCCAGGTAGATGCGCACGTCTTCGGCGCTCGCCCGGTAGGGGTCTGTGAGGTCGAGAGTGACGGAGTAGACGTCCGAGCTCAGGTCGATGAAGGGGAGGAACTGGCCGTCGCCGTTTCGGTCGGTCATCGCCGTGAGG
>JAHFDQ010000124.1 GCA_023248915.1 Archangiaceae bacterium
GCGGTGGCGGTGGCGGTGGCGGAGGAGGAGGAGGGGGTGGCCCTATCGATGGCGGTACCCGAGATGGAGGTGGTGGTGTCGCCGCGAGTGATGGGGGCAATGGCAGCACCGTGGACGCTGGCCCCACTGACGGCGGAAGCGTGCATCAGGGAGGCGATCCTCGGTCCCCGCTCGGATGGTCTTGTGGTTGCGGCTCGCCGGGAGGGCCCCACCTGCTCGAGTGGATGATGGCGCTCTCGCTTCTGGAGCTCCGACTCCTGAGCCGAATCAGAGCGCGTCGCCCACGCATCCATCCTCAGGCTTAGACCCGTACCTCGTAGGGGCCCGGTCGAATCCCCCGCGAAGTAGCCCTGGCCGGCAACGTCAGTGGCTCTCGCCGGACTTCTTGCTCCACCGGATCGCCTCGCGTCGCGCGCTCGGGTTGTGTCGGCGGTGCGAGCGACGTCACCTCGCCAGTAGCACCGTCACGTCGCTGCTGCCCGCGTTCGCCACGGCGAGGTCGGGCTTGCCGTCGCTGTTCAAGTCTCCGACGGCTACGCCGTAGGCATTCGTCCCGGCGGCGAAGCTCGTAGCCGCGCCGAGGCTGCCGGTGCCGGTCCCCTGCAGCACCGAGACGTCGTCCGACGTGCCATTCGCGACGACGACGTCGAGCTTGCCGTCACCGTCGAAGTCCGCGAGGGCCACCTGCTTGGGGCTGGCGCCCGCGGAGTAGGTCGCGGCCGCGCCGAAGGTGCCGGTCCCCGTGCCCAAGAGCACCGAGACGTTGCCGCTTCCGCCGTTGGCCACGACCAGGTCGAGCTTGCCGTCCCGGTTCAGGTCGCCGACAGCCACGGCCACCGGGCTGAGCCCCGCGGCAAACGGGGTGGACGCCCCAAACGTCCCAGTCCCGGTGCCGAGCAGTATCGACACCGCGCCATCGTTGGTGTCGGCTACCGCGAGGTCAAGCTTGCCGTCGCGGTTGAAGTCACCGACCGCCACGCTTACGGGGTTCCAGCCGGTGGTGAAGTCGGTCGCTGCGCCAAAGAGACCGCCCCCCGTCCCTAGCAGCACCAACACGGAGTCGTCGGGGGGGCTCGCCAACACCAGGTCCGGCCTGCCGTCGCCGTTCAGGTCGGCCACGACAACCGTCGAGGGCGTGTTTGCGACGGGGACATAGTCGGTCGGCGCGCCGAAGGTGCCGGTGCCCGTGCCCAGCAGCACCGAGACCTTGCCGTCGAGGCCGCTCACCAACACGAGGTCGGGCTTTCCGTCGCCGCTCACGTCCGAGACGATCACGCTCTTCGGGCCCGACCCGACGGCGAGATTCGTCGCTGCGCCGAAGCCACCGGCCCCCGTCCCCAACCGCACGGTGACGTTGCCGCAATCGTTGTTGGCTAGGACCAGGTCGGGCCTGCCATCGCGATTCAGGTCGCCGAGCGCGACGCTCATCGGACTCGTGCCGGCGGCGAAGTTGGCGCCTGGGTTGAAGCCAATCGAGCACGGGCTGACTCCCTGGTTGAGCAAGACCGAGAAGCTGGCGGGTCCCCCGGCCGACATCACCAGGTCGGGCTGACCGTCGCCGTTGAAGTCGCCGATGGCCGAATCGAAGAGCAGCGACGCTCCGGTGGGGTGAAGCTCGACCGGGTCGAAGGCCCCGGTGCCGGTCCCCAGCAGCATCGCGCCGAAACCGGTGTTGTAGTTCGACAGCGAAACGTCGAACTGGCCGTCGCCGTTCAGGTCGGCCAGCGCAAGGCCGATGGCATAAGAGCCTGCCGCGAAGTGCGTGGCGGCGCCGAAGCTGCCCGACCCTGTTCCCAGCAACACGGACACCCCCTGGCCGTAGGACGAGAAGACGAGGTCCAGCTTGCCGTCGCCGTTCAGGTCTCCGGACTTCACGCCGGTGAGAATCGAAGCCACGGGGAAGCTGGTCGCGGCGCCGAAGGTGCCGGTCCCGGTGCCGAGCAGCACCGAGCAGTCCGCGCTTCCGTTGTTGGCCACGGCAATGTCGGTGAATCCGTCGCGGTTCAGGTCTCCGACAGCCAGGCCGCTCGGGTAGGTGCCCGCGCCGAAGTTCGTCGCCGCGCCGAAGGTGCCGGTCCCGGTCCCCAGCAGCACCGACACGTTGCCGCCGACGTTCGAATTCGACACGGCGAGGTCGAGCCTGCCGTCGCCGTTGAAGTCCCCGGTGGCGAACCCTGCGGCGGCAAAGCCCGCGTCGACGCTGACAGACGGCCCGAAGACGCCCCGACGATTGTCTACGGCGAACGAGACCGAGGTCGCCGGGCTTCCCCATAGGCCGGAAAGTCCTCCGCTCACACGAACCTTCACCGCGTTCAGGAGGTTCGCGCCGAGGTCGGCGGTGCTGTCCCAGACGAACGTGTGCGCCGTGCCGGCGGGTGATTCCGCCACGCTAACGACGCCGTCGCCGCCCTTGCCGGGAGTCGCCGGGCCGTAGATTCCTCCGTCAATGGAGTACTCGACCAGGACGCTGGCCGGAAGGCTCGACGCTTGGGCCAAGGTGTACGAGACCGAGATGCACGACTGGGGGGGCGGCAAGGCGCTGACGCTCGACGTCGCCGGAAGCACGGGCTGTCCAGCGTCGGCACCTGCGTCCGGGGCGGTGCCGGCGTCGTCGCCGCCGTCCGGGCCTGCGTCGGACGAAGCACCGGCGTCTGCACCCCCATCCGAGCCGGCGCCAGCATCGTCACCGGCGTCCGCACCAGCGTCTGACACTGCGCCGCCGTCGTCACCGCCGTCTGAGCCCGCGTCAGACGAAGCACCCGCGTCGCTGCCGGCGTCGCCGCCCGAACCCGCATCACCTCCGCCCGAGCCAGTTCTGGCGCACGCCGAAGCCACGCACACGTAGCCCGAAGGGCAGACCCCGGTCGGGCAACTCTTGCCGGTGTAGTCCACGGGGGTGACGACGCACCCCAAGGTCCAGCTCAGCAGCGCCGGCCCGAGCCATCGCGCGGATGAGAGTCTCTTTGCTGCCCTCGGCCATGCGCGCCTGATCGTGTCGTCGCCCAACATCCAAGCCGACACTAGCAGGTCGAATTGCATGGCTCAGAGGGCAGTTGGCGTGGCCTCGGTGGCACAGCGACTTTCGGCCGCCCGTGTCAAGGCGTCACCTGCCAGGCGCGATGTCCTGACGGTGCCGGCCTCCCTCGCCCGGGCGCGCCCACTCTCAATCGGCAGATTCGCCAACGGAGAATGTGGCGCCGTACGCGTCGAGCCCAATTGTTACGGATACTGCCAACGTCGCACCTTCGAAGCGCGCATGCCTCGGGACGTCTCACCAATGCCTCGTTGTTGGCAGTATCCGTAACATCGGCCCAAACGCCTGACGCTCGGGGCCGTGCCTTGCGGAGATTCCACACCCCGACCCTTGGCTACGCTCCGGGTACCTGGCGCTTCGATTGACCGCCGACGTTCATCCCGGGGCTCGCCTCGCGGTAGCCTGCGGTCGTCCTTGGTCCCTCCCCGCACGGCGAAGCAGCTCGTCTCAGAACTCGACGCTCGTCTGCGCGCCGTAGGGACGGAAGTGCGCGCGGTCGGGGCAAAGGCCTACCTGAAGAGCGAGCTCGAGTTCCTCGGAGTCCCTGTGCCCATCGTCCGCGCCACCGCCCTGGACTTCCTCGCTTCCCACAGCGACCTCGCCAAGGAACAGCTCGTCGCCCTTGTACGCGCCCTCTGGGCCACCGAGGTGCACGAATTGCGTTCACTTGGCGTTGCCCTTCTCGACGAGCTGCGCGCTGGCCGCGGCGACTTCGAGCACTTCGCGCGGCTGGCCAGGCACCGCCCCGAGCTCACCTTCGAATTCGTCAAGGAACATCGCGCAGAACTCTCAGGCCTGACCTTCCGCGAGGCGTCCCGGAACCTGCCCGCGGCGATGAAGTGCGAGCTCGGGCTTAGCGGCTGACCTCTCGGCGCCTTCCTACTTTCGGACGGCACCGGACCGCGGCGCGGCCTTCTTCACGTACCGGTCGAACCAGGCCAGCATCTCGGAAAGCACGTGCTCGGTGGACTCCATCGCCGAGTAGCCGTGGGACTCGAACGGCAGCACCACCAGCCGAGCCGTTCCGCCGGTGCCGCGGACGGCCTCGAAGAGCTGCTCGGACTGCAACGGCACCGTCCCCGGGTTCTCGTCCGCCTCTCCGTGAATGAGCAACAGCGGCGACTTCACCTTGTCGGCGTGGAAGAAGGGCGAGACCTTCAGGTAGACATCCGGGGCTTCCCACAGCGTGCGGCGCTCGTTCTGAAACCCGAACGCGGTGAGCGACCGGTTGTAGGCGCCGCTGCGCGCGATGCCGGCGCGGAACAGGTCCGAGTTGGCCAGGAGGTTCACCGTCATCAGGCCGCCGTGGCTGTGGCCGGTGACGCCGATTCGGTCCGGGTCGGTGACGCCGAGCTCGACCGCCTTGTCCACCGCCGCCTTCGCGCCGGCCACGAGCTGCTCCATATAGGTGTCGTAAATCTTGTTGGCGTCACCGACGACGGGCAGCGACGGGTTGTCGATGACGGCGTACCCGTCGAGCAGGAAGAACAGGTGCAGCGGCCACCCCAAGAGTGTGAAGCGCTGGGTAGACCCGGCCACCTGCCCGGCCATCTTCGGGTCGGCATAGTCGAGCGGGTAGGCCCAGACCACCGTCGGCAGCCGGGTGCCCTTCTGGTAGCCGGGCGGCAGGTACAGGGTGAAGGACAGGTCGACCCCGTCCGCGCGCCTGTACTTCACGAGCTGCTTGGTGATGCCGCGCAGCTCTGGAGTGGGGTCTTCGTACCGAGTCACGACTTGCGCCGTCGAAGTCCAGCCGGCCTCTCCCTTCTCGGCGTCGGCCAGCGGCTGGTCCAGCGTCCGCACGAAAATGTTGGGAGGCTCAGCGGGCGCCTCGCGGCGGGTGAGGAACTGCTTGGCCGAAGCGTTCAGCCACCCGGCGAACATCTCGTACCGGGTCTTCTCGGAACGAAAGAGGCGCTCGGTCTTCAGCGTCTTCACGTTCATCCGGTCGAGGAACGGCCGGTCGCCTTCGGGGGAGGCGCCGGTGCCGGCGAGGAAGAGGTAGTCGTCCTCTTCCTGAATGACGCGAACCCCGTTGGGAAGGACGCGGAGCACCGGGGTACCCGGGTTCGCGTAGCGCTCGTCGGTGCTGCGGTCCCACACCAGCCGTGGCGACGACTTCGGGTCGTCCAGGTCGAGCGCGAAGGTTCGGGTCCAGTGGCGAATCAGGTCGTACTCGGTGACTAGGGCCAGGCCGCCCTTCTCGCCCCACCGAAGGCCCCCGAAGCGCTGCTCGGTCCGGTAGACCTCGACCGCCGCCTCGTCGAACGGCGCTTGGAGTTTCATCAACCGGTCGCGGTGCGGCACCTTCGTCTTCCAGTCGCCCCCGTCGAGGGCCTCGGCCCAGAGGAGCGTCGCCGGCTCGGTTGCCCGCCAGGCGAAATCGCGCGGCCCCACTGGCACGCCCCAGATGGGCACGGCGTCGGCGAGCGGCAGCGTGGCCACTTTGTGAGTCGGCCCGGGACTCGCGTCCCACACCTCGACGTCGATGGGAAAGCGCTCGTGGGTGGTGATGTACGAGAACGGCCGGTGAAGCGTCATCACCAGCACGTGCTTGCCGTCTGGGGCCGGGGTGACTTCGGAATAGAGCGCCGGCTTGCCCAGCGGCGTCACCTTGCCGCTGGCGACGTCCACCAGGGCGAGTTGAGAGGCGGCGTAGTATTCGAACAGCTCTTCGTCGTGAGGGCTCTTCAGCACGTCCTTCAGCTCGTAGGTGCTGCTCGGCCCCTTCTCGCCGGACGCTTCCTGGACGTTGGGTCCCTGGGGAACGGACGCCTCGCTCGGCGGCGGCTGAGCCTTGGGGACCAGCTTGACCAACAGCCGCTTCTGGTCCGGCATCCACTGGACCTCGTCGTCGAGCATCGGGTTCAGCCGCAGCGAGCCGACCCTCTTCGCCTTCGCGCTCGCCACCTCGCCCACCCACAGCGCGACTTCGTCCGGGCCGGTGATGGTGAAGGCGAACCGCTGGCCGTCGGCGGTCCAGCGAGGATAGCCGAGCTTGGCGCCCGCCGGCAGAAGGACGCGAGCCTGGGTGCCGTCCGCCACGCGGGCCACCGTGTAGTCACTCCAGGCCATGACGTTGTGGAGCGCCCGGCTCTTCGGGATGACGCGCACCCCGCCGAGGCGAAGCATCGGCTGCGCGAGGTCGGCGATGGGCGGGTAGGAAACCGGAGTGGCGAGGACAATCGTCTGGCGCGTCGGGCTGACGAAGGCGCTGGGAGGCGGCGGCGCGTGGAGGACGTCGAGCACGCGCTGGGGCGGCTTCAGGTACGTCGATTCGGCCGGCGCCGAGACCGCCACGAGCGCGCAGGCGACGGCGACGAGGAAAATCCACGAGCGAGGCATCAGGGGCCACCTTGGGCGAAGGAAAGCGCGCGTGTAACACCCGCCGTGGGGCGCCGACAACGACGGGAGAGCGCGCGACTCTGCGGCTACTGCCAGGACTCGCCCGCCCTGCCCAAACCCGCGAGGCACCGCTCGGCGGCGCGCACTCCGAAGAAGCACGCCTCCTCGAAGAGCGCCATCCCGCCCAGGTCCGAGTGGGCGAAGTGCACCCGGGCCCCCAGGCTCTCCTCCGCGGCCCGCCGCGCACCGCCCCAGATGAAGCCGGGCCTCGGCCGCACCATCGCGTGACCCCAGCGCCACACCTCGAGCCGAGTCGCCAGGGCGTCCAAGCCCGGGTGCGCCGGCGCCAGGTCTGCGGCGACGAGCTGTTCCCATTCGGAGTAACCCGCGGAGAGCAGCCGCGCGCGCTCGGCGCGGACGTCGCCGCCGGCCAGGGCGTAGTACCAGGTCAACACCGTCGGGCCCGAGTCGTCCGCCCGCTCGAGCTGGTGGGTAGCCACCACGTACCCGAGGCTCTGGCTCTCGTAGAGCACGTTGTCCCAGGCCAGCGGAAAGCCGCGCGAGGGCGGCGGCGCCGAGAGGGTGAGGTTCGCCACCACCCAGGGGCTGTACTGAAACTCGGCGAGGAACCCGGGCGGCGCCTTTCGCCACGGCGACAGCACCCGCCCCGCGACGAAGCGCGGCCCGGCGAACACGACTTGGCGCGCGAAGAAGCTGGTCGGAGCCCGGGTGCGCGCGTCGAGCGCGTGGACCCGGCAGCCGTCCTCTCCCGGTTCGACGGTGTGGACCAGCGCCGAGGTCAACAGCCTCCGCGGCCCGACGGCGGTCGCGAGCTGGCGTACCAGGCGGCCGTTTCCCTCGGGCCAGGTGAGGTAACCGGCGCTCTTGGTCTTCCCGTCGTGCCGGGCGGCGAAATACCAGACTCCGGCCCACGCCGACACGTGCTCGGCCCGGGCCCCGAAGTCATCGCGGCAGGCGTAGTCGACCAGCCACCGCAGCCGGCTCGAGCGATACCCCTCGGCGTCCATCCACTCGGCCATGCTGAGCCGGTCGAGCGAAGTCACCTCGGCGTCGTCGCTGCCCTTGCCGCTCGGCACGTCGAAGGCCTTGCGCCCCTTGCCGTCCACCCACGCGGCGAAGGAGTCCATCTTCGCCTCGAAGCGCGCCAGCTCGGCCAGGTCGGCGGCGCTCGCGCCCGCCCTGAGGTACAGCCCTTCGTACCAGGCGCCCCGGTAGAAGAGCCGTTCCTCGGGCTCTCGAACCAAGAGTTGCTCGGCGAAGCTCGGCCGACCCTCGGCGTCCACGCCGGTGATGGCCCCCAGCTCGCGCAACAGCCGCGCCACCGGCCCCCGGTCCGAACGCGGAGCCGGCAGGTAGTGGGCTCCCCAGGGGAAGGCCGAGACCGCGTTTCGCCCCGAGCGGGCCGTGCCGCCGGCTTCCGAGTCGAGCTCGCAGACGACCAGGTCCTCGATTCCCGCCGACGCGAGCCGCCACGCCGCGCAGAGACCGGCGATTCCCGCGCCCACCACCAGCACGTCCACCGTCCGGGGTGGACCGGGCGCGATGGGCGGCGGCGCTCCCCTCAGCAGGTGCCCGACCTCGACCTGCCGGTCGACCAGTTCGCCCGGAATGGGCCGCGGCGTCCGGCTTCCCCGTCGGCAGGCGGCCTGCGCCACCGCGGTGCCCAGGAAGGCGGCGACCAGGTCGCGACGGCCTAGTTCCACCGCCGCCACTCGTCTTCGTAGTAGCGGACGAGCACCTGGTTGTTGAGCCGGTTCACCTCGGCCGGCACCCGGTCCATGTCGAGCGGAAACTGGCCGAGCGTGGGCAGCGTCTCGTCGGACAGGAAGCGCAGCCCTTTCGGCAGGTCGCGCACCCGCGCTGGCGGCGCCCTGGCGGCCAGCACGTAGCCCCATTCTCCGAAGCTGGGCACCAGCGCGTGGTAGGGCTCGGTCCAGAAACCCGCCGCGCGCAGGGTGGCGTCCACGCACCAGAACGACTGGCGGGCGAAGAGCGGCGAGGTGCTCTGGACGACGGCCACCGCCCCGGGAGCGAGGTGGCGCGCCACCAGCTCGTAGAAGCGGGTGGTGTACAGCTTGCCCACCGAGAAGTTGTGCGGGTCGGGAAAGTCGATGATGAGCGCGTCGAACTCTTCGTCGCCGTCGGCGAGAAACCGCATCGCGTCTTCGTTGTGCACGTGCAGCTTCGGGTTCTCGAGCGAGTGGCCGTTGAGCACGGCCAGGTCGGCGTAGGACTTCGCCAGTGACGTCATCTCGGGGTCCAGGTCCACCAGGGTGACGGACTCGACCTCGGGGTAGCGCAGCACCTCGCGGGCGGCCAGCCCGTCACCGCCGCCAAGGATGAGCACTTTCTTGATGTTCGCGGCGCGCACCATCGCCGGGTGCACCAGCGCCTCGTGGTAGCGGTACTCGTCCACGCTGGCGAACTGCAGGCCGCCGTTCAGGAAGAGCGAGAAGCCGCGCGCGCCCCGGGTGAGCACGATGCGCTGGTACGGCGACGACGTGGCGTGCACCACCTCGTCCACGTACTGCTGCGCCTCGGCCCAGCCGTTCAGCCGGTCGGCCGAGACGACGCCGCCCGCGAGCAGCAGGCAGACCAGGCCCGCCCGTACCCGCAAGAGCTTCACTCCGCCGAGCGCCGGCTCGAGCAACCAGGTGCTCCACAACCCGACCGCCGCGTTCAACAGGCCAAAGAGCAGCGAGGTGCGAACGAGGCCAAGCCGCGGCACCAAGAGCAACGGAAACAGCAGCGACGCCGCCAGCGCCCCCAGGTAGTCGAAGGTCAGCACCTGCGAGACCAGGTCCTTGAACTTGAGCTGGTCCTTCAAGATGCGCAGGAGCAGCGGAATCTCCAGCCCGACCAGCGTGCCCACGCCCAGCACCATGCCGTACACGGCCAGCCGGAACACCGCGGGCCAGGCGAACGAGAAGAACAGCACCGGCGCGCAGGTGCCGCCCAAGAGCGCCACCGCCAACTCGATGTCCACGAAGCGCCGCGCCAGGCCGCGCTCGAGGTAGCGCGAGAGGTACGAGCCCACCCCCATGGCGAAGAGGTACACGCCGATGATGGTGGAGAACTGCGTCACCGAGTCGCCGAGCAGGTAGCTGGCCAGCGTCCCCACCACCAGCTCGTACACGAGCCCGCAGGTGGCGATGACCAGCACCGTGACGAACAGCAGCGACCGGTTCATCCGTGAATCGAGGCCGCGATGATGATGGCCAGCCCGAGGATGAACGAGCCAATCACGATGCCCAGCGACGTGTTCTGGTCCTTCTCGATTTCCTTGTGCACGTCGTAGGGCAGCATCTTCCTGATGACCCAGAAGCCGAAGATGAAGACGCCCAGCCCGATGCCGGAAAACAACAGCGAGCTCAGCACGCCCTTCAGAATGTGGTCCGTTTCCATCTATTTTCCTCCTCGGAAACCGCTGTGCCAGATGAGCACCCCGCCCGGTCCGCGCCGGGCGTCGGGTGGGAGCGGACCGCGCTCCTCGGTGCCGAACGGCTCGTAGCCCAGGAACGCCACCGCCGCGTAGGCCAGCAAGATGAGTCCACCCACGTACTTCATCGTCCGCTCCCGTCAGTCATCCGAGCTCGACACCAGGTTGCTCTCACGCCAGCGCGCCGACTCGAAGGCGGACGAACGCAGCACGACCACCATCGGCCAGACCCCGAGGGCGAGCAAGGCGAGGAACATCCACAGGCTTCGCGGGACGTCGGACCTCACCTGCACCGACAGCTCGGCGGGCCGCTTCGCCGGGTCGAAGTGCGGCGTCAGCCGCAGCGAGTAGCGGCCCGGCGGCACCGCCGACAGATACTCGGCCTCGTGCCGGCCGCCCTCTGACCAGGCGCCGTCCGAGTCCGCGCCCTGGTAGTAGGAAGCCTCGAGGTAGAAGGAAGTGACTTCGCCGGTCCCTTCCTCGACCAGGTCGCCCTCCAACCCGAGCCAGTTGTTGTCGAGCGCGGGCGCGGTCACGTCCACCTCGACGTTGCCACGGCGGTGGATGTCGAACGGCGGGGTAAACACCATCGCCTCGGGCGTGCCGGGCGCGGCCTCGGCCGAAATCGCGACCTGCTCGTCTAACACCCGCTCGTTGGCCGCGAGCGCCACCTGCACCAGAAAGAGCGTGAGAATCGCCACTGCGTACACCCCGGCCCAGGCGAGCGCGGACCGCGCGCCGTGGGGGTTGGGCTGGGACGAGGCGATTCCCTTCGGCCGGTCGATGCCTGCGAGCCGGAAGGCGTTCTTCACAACCTCGGGGCCGAGGTACTCGCCGTGGCTCAGCGACACCTCGGCGTCGGACCGCTCGACGCTGAGCGAGTAGGGTGGGCAGACGTACTCCTCCGAGTCGACCTTCTCGGCGGTGCTCACTTCCCAGTAGCACTCGCCGAGCACGTAGTTGGTGTGAATGGTGACCGACTGGAAGCAGCGGTACTGGCGCCCCTGGTAGCGCGCCGACACCCGCTCGGTGAGGGCCACGTCGCCCGCGTTCACCGGCACCAGGAACACCCAGTGGCCGTCGTACTCGACCAACCAGGCGAAGCCGCGGGCGCGGTGGAACAGCAGGTACTCGTCCCAGGGGTAAATGGTCCCCTCGACGACGCAACTGCGGACGAGGAAGGCGAGGCAGGTCCACTCGGTGCCGCCGAGCTTGCCCCGCGCACCCAGTGGAATCTTCGGCGCGTGCTCAGGCTTGCCGAGGAGCTGAAGGAAGGCGAGCTTGCCCTGTGAAGCGTCGAGCAGCGCCCCGCAAAAGGGGCAGCCCACGCGGCGCGTCTTGTCGGGGGCACGCAGGGCGAGGGTGCCGTCGCACTGCGGGCAGCGCGCCTGGGCCAGGCCGACCTGCTTCGCGCGCGGCCGCAGTTGGTCGGCGGCGATGGCGAGCCCGTCCAGCGTCACCTCGTGCCCGAGGTAGACCTCGGCGCCCTCTTTGCGCGGCCCGAAGTCGAGCGTGCCGAAGACTCCGCCGGGGCCGGTCGCGTCGGCGTAGGCGCAGTCGACGGCCGGGTCCACGTCCGAGGGGAGCTGCCCCTCGGCGGCCACCGTCTTCGCGGTGCCCACCTCTTCGACCACGAAGGGCTTGCCTTTCAGGGCAATGGACAGCGTGGGGCGCAGCGAGGCGCGCGGGTAGGTCGAGTCCATGCCGGCGAACACCAGCACCCGGTAGGCGCCTTCCGACTCGGACAGCCAGGCCGCGCTGCCGTCGTCGAGCTGCAAGTACCACTCGTTCCACGGCGCGGTGCCCTGGCTCTTCTGCAGCCGGCCGACGACGGCGAACCCGGTCTCGCGGTACCGGCCGCGCACCCCGAGCTGGAGCGGTGAGTCGGTGTCGACGATGCGCGCCACCTTGCCGTGCGCTTCGAGCGAGGCGTCCTTCCGTGCCACGACGGCCTGGCAGTGCTCGCACACCAGCACCTGAGCGCTGCCGGCGGTGAACGCGACCGGAGCGCCGCAGCTCGGGCACTTGCCCTCGGTCACGCCGCCCCTCCCCGCGCCAGCTCGCGAATGACGACTTCGCGCGCGCCGAGGTGTCGGGCGAGCAGCGCCCGGAAGTCGGGCTGCGCGCGCTGCCGGCAGCAGTAGACGTTCAGCGCGGCGAACCGGTGCTCGGGGAAGGTGTGCACCGCCAGGTGCGACTCGGAGAGCAGCGCGAGCCCGGTCACCCCGCCGGGCGGCGGGAAGGAGTGCCACAGGGGCGCCTCGACGACGGTGAGCGACAGCGCGCGGACCAGTTCGTCGAAGAGCCTCGCCAGCCCCGCCGGGTCGCGCAAGAGCGCGGGCTCGCACCCGGCGGCGTCGACCAACCATTCCTGCCCGGTGTTCAGCGCGTCCCTCCCGGACCGACGCTTCTAGCACGGCGCGGCGCGCCGCCTGCCTAGAGCGGGGCGATCGCATCTAATTCGCGGCCGCGCCCCGTGATTCCGATCGCTTGGCTCTGCTGGACGCGCTCGCGGGGAAGGGCCGGGGGAAGCTGGCGAAGGCCGCTAGGAACAAGTTGGCGCTGCTGGGCATGTGACCCGGAGGAGGGGTTGGAATTAGCCCCGGCGCGAGGCGCTGAGGGG
>JAHFDQ010000125.1 GCA_023248915.1 Archangiaceae bacterium
ACCGCCGCCTCCTCCACCGCCCCAACCGCCGCCTCCTCCACCGCCGCCGCCCGAACCACCCCCATCGGTGCCACCGTCAGCCCGGCCGCCGTCGTGTTTCAGCTCGGCCGTGCTCATGCACAGCCCCTCAGCGCAGGTGAAGCCCTGAATGCAGTCGACGCTCGACGTGCAGGGGTACTCCCAGCCGGTCGCTCCCACCGGACCGCAAGTGCACGCGGGCAGGACGCTGGCGCCGACAACCAGGGTCAGGAGGAATCGCCGCACGGGCTGCATTATACGGGGCGCGGTCTGAGTCCCCCTAACGCGAAGCTCCTCGTCAGGTGGACGGGCCACCTACAGCCGGCGTGAAGGTGCGCAAGAGCCGAGAGCCGCTCTGACGAAGCCGTCCCGTTTCTCGCGACCTCGTTCCGTGGTCAGGGCTTCGGCGCCGCCACGCGGAAGTCCGCTTCCTTCTCTGGGTCGCCGATGAGATCGGCGGCAGCACGTTCCTGGCCGACGTGCTCGGACACGACGCGGACCACCTTCTCCGAGCTCATCGCCCAGTAGTAGGCCTCGCCCTCGTTGCGAAGCAGCTTGAACTCGTCGCCGCCGAGGAGGTCTCGGGGCTGCCCAAGGTCTTCGCGCACCACGACGTTGGGGCCGAGGTGGCAAAGGCCGTAGCAGCCGCCGCGATACACCTCGCAGCGGCCTCCCAGGTTCAGTCGTTGCACCTCTTCTCGCGCCGCCGCGAACACCTTGTCGGCGCCGCCGCGGCGGCAGTCGGGGCCCTTACAGACCGACAGGCGGTAGCGCTTCACGCCCCTAGGGTATGGGGTTTGCCGGGACTCGGGAAGGCGTGGGCCCCGGGGCGCCGGCGCCACCCGGGGCAGCCTCCCGCGCCAACAGCCGCGCGTCGTACCGGCGGACGAACGGCCAGTAGATCGCCAGCCCCATCCCGAGATTGGCGGCCTGCAGCGCGATGGCGCGCCAGTCGCCACCTGTGGCCAGGAACGCCCCCACCGGCGCGGGCAGCGTCCACGGCATTTCGAGGTACGCGGGCGTCACCCACCCCAGGTGGAAGGCCAGGTAGCTGACGCCCACCGAGAGAATCGGCGCGGCGAAGAACGGCACCGCCAGCGCGCCGTTCATCACCACCGGAGCGCCGAAGAGGATGGGCTCGTTGATATTGCAAACCGCCGGGAGAATGGCGATGCGCCCGACCCCCTTCAGTTGGGCCGAGCGGGCGCGCAACAGCAAGAGCGCCAGGGGTAGGCTCGCCCCCGAACCGCCCTGCCACACCCACCACTGGTAGAAGGGCAGCGTAGCGATGTGCGGCAGGGGCCGGACGCCGGCGACGGCCGCTTCCATGTTCTGCACCAGCATGGTTTCCCAGAGCGGCTTCAGGGTCGCCAGCGCGGCCCCGGCGTGCACTCCCAGCACCCACAGGCCGCTGTCCGTCAGCACCACGGCGACGGCGGCCAGCGGGCTGCCTCCGGCGACGAGCAACGGCTTCGCCGCGGCCTCGAGCAACCGGATGACGTCGACTCGCGCTACCTGCGTCACCCCGAACGCCACGGCGATGACCGCCAGCGAGGGCACCAAGGCTACGAAAGATCTCACCACCACCGCCGGAGCCGACGGCGGCAGCCGAATGGTCCAGTTGCGCTTGACGAAGAAGCGCGTCACTTCGGCGGTCGCGATGGCGATGGCGAGCCCGGCGAAGATTCCCCCCGCCCCCAGCCTGGCCACCGGCAGCGCCGGAGCGGCCGCGGCCGGCGCCGAACCGAGCGACCTCGGCACCAGCGCGTCGGCCAACCACGGGGGAGCCGGCTCGAGCCCGGCCCCCGCCAGCCCGGGGGCGGGGAAGGCGGCGATGAAGTAGGCGGCCATCGCCAACAGCCCCGTCGCCATCGGGTCGAGCTCGTACCGCTTGGCCAGCGAGTGCGCGGTGCAGAACGTCACGTACACCGCGATGAGTCCCCCCAGCATGCGGTAGGGCACCAGCAGCGCCGGCACGTACGGCGCCACCAGCGCCTGGAGCGCCGGCAGCGGCGGCTGCGCCACCAAGAGGAACAGCGACCCCACCAGCACCAGGGGCAGCGCGCCGACCACCCCGTCACGGACCGCGATCAGGTGCCGCTGGGTGGCGAAGAAGTCTCCCGCGCGCTGCAACCGCGCGCGAGCGCCCGAGAGGGCTGGGGCGGACGCTTCGGCCACGGCTACTTCAGGAACCGCGTCACCGGCACCGGCTTGCCCGTGTCGACTTCGACGCGGCCCGCGGGGCCGATGCGGGTGTGGGCTTCCTTGTGAACGTGCGCCGGTTCGCCCGAGCCTTCGCGCCGGTACCAAGGGTCGGACGGGTGCACGGCGGCCGTGCCCTTCAAGAGCTTGTCGACCGGGTAGATGAAGCTCTGCCGCGAGTACTCGGGCGGCGTATGGGTGAAGGTGTCCATGCGGATGGCGTCTTTCGGGCAGGCCTCGACGCAGAACCCGCACACCACGCAGCGAAGCTGGTCGATGACGAACGCCTTCGGGTACTTCTCGATGACGCGAGAAGCCCGCAAGTCGTCCACCGGGTCGTACTCGGCCGCCTCGATGTAGATGCACTGGGCCGGGCAGGCAGTCGCGCACATGTAGCAGGCGACGCAGCGGGGGCGGCCATCGTCGCGGGGCACCAACCGGTGCAGGCCGCGGTAGCCCTCGGGGTAGACAGGCTTCTCTTCCGGGTAGGCGATGGTGGCCACCCGGGAGAGGCCCTTACGCTCGACCACCCGGGTGGTCAGGTCGCGCTCGCCGAACAGGTTGCGCCAGAAGACGCGGGCGGTGATCGCCATGCCCTTCAACAGCTCGGGCACGTACGTGCTCTCGCGGATGTCCTCGTGCGGATTCTGAGAAGCGGGGTAGGACATGGTCAGTGGTGCGCCGCGGCCGCAGCCGGCCGCGCCGCGACCGCGGGTTTCGAGGTGAAGGTGAAGGCGATGACGACGCCAATCTCGAACAGGCCCACCACGGCGAGCGCGCGCAGCGACGGGTCCCAGAGAATCAACGCGCCGCTGACGAACAGGTTGAGCAGGCCCGCGGGCAACAGCATCTTCCAGCCCAGCCGCTGCACCTGGTCGTAGCGGAACCGCGGGAAGGTCCACCGCATCAGCAGTTGAATCCAGACGATGAAGAGCGCCTTCACCCAGAACACCGTGCCGAGGAACGCGCCCCACACCCAGGGGTGCTGACGGAAGAGGTCCCACCGGGCCAGCGTCGCCTCGCCAAACGGCAGGTGGTAGCCGCCGAAGAAGATGGCGGTGATGATGCCCGCCAAGATGACCACCTCGACAAACTCGCCGATCATGAACAGGCCGAACTGCATGCCCGAGTACTCGACGAAATAGCCGAGGATCTCGGACTCGGCCTCGGGCAGGTCGAACGGCGCGCGCTTGGTCTCGGCGAACGCCGCCGCGAAGAACAGCACGAAGCCCACCGGCTGCAGGAAGATGCCCCAGGCGGGCAGCCCGAAGTCGCTGCCGAACGTCCACAGGTAGCGGGCCTGCGCGTCTGTCATTCCCAGGGCGCCGGTCACCGGGTCGGTCGCCAGCCGCACCGTGTCGAAGGCGATCATCATCCCCACCAGCGACAGCCCGAGCGCCACCTCGTAGCTGATCATCTGCGACGACGCGCGCACGCCGCCCAGGAGCGCCAGCTTGTTGTTCGAGGCCCAGCCCGCCAGCGACGTGCCGTACACCGCCAGCGAGGCGATGGCGAAGATGTACAAGAGCCCGAAGTCGGGCGTGGCGATGACCATCGACACCCGATGGTTGTGCACCGGCAACGTCGGGCCGGCCGGCACCACGGCGAAGAGCGCGAAGATGGCGGCGAAGGACAGCACCGGCGCCAGGTTGAACAGGAAGCGGCTGGCCGTCGCCGGGACGAAGGCCTCTTTCGACAGCATCTTGAAGGTGTCGGCGAGGACGTGGGGCAGGCCGCCCAACGAATGGCCGCGAAACCAGGGCAGGGCGATGCGGGCGCGGTTGGGGCCGATTCGGTCCTGCATGAGGGCAGACCACTTGCGCTCGGCGACGGTGAGGGCCACCGCCATCACCATCACGAAGACAAGCGACAGGAACAAGATGTTGGTCAGCCGGCCGGCTCCGGCGAACAGCCCTTCGGCGAACCCCGAGGCGATGTAGGCCGCCGCCATTCCGCAGAAGAACAGGGCGACGATGAAGGCCATGGCGAAGCTGCTCATCGCGGCTCTCATGGTTGTGTGCCTCCCCTCGCGCGGTCGGCGACGATCTCGCGGTAACCCGGAGGCCGCCCGTCGGCCGCCGCCGGCAGCGGGTTGATGCCGGGCGCCTTCCGCGCCACCGGCGCCGCGCCGTCCCAGTCGAACCCCGCCAGCTCGGGCACCTGGGCCGCCAGGGCCTTCCAGACTTCACGGGAAGAGGCTGTCACGCCGGTGGTACCCGCCAGTTCGCGCGCGAGCTCTGCCGCCCAGCGCCAGTGCGGCTGGGCCTCGCCGCGTGGGGGAAACGCGCGCCGGAAGCGCTGCACCAGCCCGGCTTCCTGAATGAACGAACCCTCGTCCTCGAGGTGCGACGCCGCCGGCAGCGCCACGTGCGCCTGGGCCACCAGCGGGCCTTCGTTGGCCGCCTGCAGCACGAACAGCTCGAGTCGTTCGGCCGCCGGGACGAAGCGGGCCACGTCGATGGGCACGTCGCCCCCCACCGCGTAGAGCGCCTTCACCGAGCCTGACTCGATGGCCGAGACCAGGTCGGCGAAGGGCTTCAACCCCAGCCCCAGCGCCCGCGCGATGGCCTCGAGGCCCTTGCGGTTCGGGTTGCGGTCGGCGGTCAACAGCAGCTCGTCGGGCCTGCCGCCCGGCCGCCCCGAGACGTAGACCTGGGAAACGCCAAGCGAACCCTTCGCGAAGGACAAGGCCCCGAGCAGGTCTTCGTTCGAGCAGGCGGCCGACGCCATCACCGCGAGCGGGCCCTGGCCGGCCAGCGGCCGCAACTTCGACGACGCCACCGCGAGCGCTTCGGACCGCGGGGCTTCGCGCTGGTCGGCGCCGCGCCCCACCATCGGCTGCACCAGGCGGTTCTGCACCAGCGGCTTGTAGGTGAGCCGGCCCTCGTCGCACATCCAGCTCCTGTTGACCGCCTCGTTGTCGCGCGGGCGGTACCGGTAGACGTCCTGGCCCATGTAGTCGGCGTACACGTTGCAACCGCGCGAGCAGCCCGAGCAGACCGACGGGGCCGCGGACAGGAACCATGCCCGCGCCCGGAACCGGAAGTCGCGCGAGAGCAGCGCGCCCACCGGGCAGATGTCGACGGTGTTGACCGAGTAGTTCGAGTCGAGCGCGCCGCCGGGGAAGACGTCCACCCGTTCGTGCGACCCGCGCCCGAAGATGCCCAGCTGCGGCTTCTTGGCGATCTCGGCCATGAAGCGCACGCAGCGCGAGCAGAGAATGCACCGTTCCTGGTCGATGACGACCGCCGGCCCCAGCACCTTGCGCTTGGACTTCATGACCTTCGGCCCCTCGAGGCGCGAAGGCTGGAAGTCGTAGCGCATGTAGTAGTCCTGCAGCTTGCACTCGCCGGCCTGGTCGCAGATGGCACAGTCCACCGGGTGGTTGAGGAGCAGCAGCTCGAGCACCGAGCGGCGAACTTCCTTCACCTTGACGGTGCTGGTTTTCACCACCAGCCCCTCGGACATCGCGGTCTGGCAGGCCGGCGCCAGCTTGGGCGAGTTCGAGACCTCGACCAGGCACATGCGGCAGTTGGCCGCGATCGAGAGGCGCTTGTGGTAGCAGTAGTAGGGGATGTCCGACCCGATGCTCCGGGCCGCCTCGACCATGTTGGTGCCGGGCTTCACCACCACTTCGTGCCCGTCGATGGTGCAGGTGATGAACCCAGGGTTCTTCGGCGGCGCCGGCTTGGGCGGGCCCGCGGGCTTCGGCGGTTCTGCGGGCTTGGCGTCGGCGCTCACTGCTCGACCTCCCCGCCAATCATGTTGATGGTGTCGAAGGTGGGGATCAGATCGGCGAGCAGCTGCCCCTCGATCATGCGGGTGACTCCCGACAGGAGCGCGAAGGACGGCGCGCGGACGTGGCACTTGTAGGGCCGACCCGAACCGTCGCTGACCAGCCACCAGCCCAATTCGCCGTTGGCCGATTCGGTCGAGTCGTAGACCTCGCCCGGCGGCACCTGCACGCCTTCCATGATCAGCTTGAAGTGCGCCATCGTGCCCTCGATGGTGCCGTAGACCTCGGGCTTGGGCGGCAGCGCCACCCGCCAGTCGTCGATGATCACCGGCCCCACCGGCATCTGCTTGATCGCCTGGCGGATGATGCGGTCGGACTGCTTGATCTCTTCCATGCGCATCAGGTACCGGTCGTAGTTGTCGCCGCGCGCGCCGACGGGCACGTCGAAGTCCAGCCGGTCGTAGACCCAGTAGGGCCGCGCCTTGCGGATGTCGTAGTTCACCCCGCACGCGCGCAGGCACGGGCCGGTGAAGCCGAAGTCGAGCGCGTCTTCGGCCGAGATGACGCCGGTGTCCTTCGTGCGGTCGACGAAGATGCGGTTTCGCGTCAACAGGCCGTCGACCTCGTGGGCCAGGCTGGAGATCTTGTCGAGCGTCTTTAGCACCACGTCGGTCCAGCCCGGGGGCAGGTCGCGGTTCAGCCCGCCCACCCGGCCGAAGGTGGTGGTCAGGCGCGCGCCGGTCAGCTCGGTCACCCGGTCGACGATGAGCTCGCGGGCTTCGATGCCGTAGAGGAACGCCGAGAAGCCGCCCAGCTCGAGCCCAACGGCGCCAACGCAGGTCAGGTGGTCGGCCATGCGGTGCAGCTCGCTGGAGATGACGCGGATGTACTTGGCCCGTTCGGGAATCTCGAGGCCGATCAGCTTCTCGACCGCGTTCAGGTACCCGAAGTTGTTCATCAGGGAAGAGACGTAGTTGAGCCGGTCGGTGTACGGCAGCACCTGCGTCCAGGTGCCGTTCTCGGCGCTCTTCTGGAAGCCGCGGTGCAGGAAGCCGAACTCGGGGTCGGCCTTGACGATGGTTTCCCCCTCGAGTTCGATTCTCATCCGCACCGTGCCGTGCATGGCCGGGTGGGAAGGGCCCAGGTTCACCACCATGTTCTGGGTGGGGAAGTGCGCCTCGAGCTCGGATTCGGACATGGGCTTTCTCGTCAGGCGACGCCGCTGGTGCCGGGGCCGCGGAAGAGGTCCTTGATGGGCCGCTCGGGGATGAGGGGCTGCCGCTGGCGCAGCGGGTAGTCCTTGCGCAGCGGGTGGCCCTTGAATTCCTCGTACAGCAAGATGCGGCGGAGGTCGGGGTGCCCGGTGAAGCGGACGCCGTAGAAGTCCCAGTTGAGCCGTTCGTCCCAGTTGGCGCCCTGGTAGACCCCGCTGATCGTCGGGACCTCGGGCCGGTCGCCGCCGACGCGGACTTTCAGGCGCACCTGCTCGTTCCGCTTGAGCGAGCCGAAGACGTAGCTGAGCTCGAAGCGGGGTTCGGCCACCGGAAGCTGCAGCCGGTCGCAGCAGGCGATGGTGACGAAGAGCTTGAAGTCCAGCTCGGGATCATTTCGCAGCAAGCTCGCCACGTCCTCGATCGCCTCGGGCTTGACGACTCCCCACTCGCCGCCGGCGCGGTCGGTGAAACGCTCGACGATTGCGGTGGGCAACGCGGCGGTTACCCGGTCCAGCGCAAACTTGCTCAAGGTGGTCCCGCCTCGCGCGTCAAGACGGCCGGTTCATACCGACGCGATCCGGGTCCGTCAACGGAATTGGCCTTGGGTGTTGCCCACTTACGGACGCCGGGGCCAGTGAGGCGGACCTGATCGTGCAGAGCTCGTGACCACTAGACAGACCGGGTCCTGCGTCCGGTATCTGGTGCGATGCCCGCATTGGAGAGCAACTGCTCAACGCGAGCCTGCCACCCCTGGTTGTGCAGCTGGCGTGAGCGAACCAAGTCCTTCCTCTTGAGGGTGGTGACTCTTTTCGAAGTCGTCGCGGGTGTAGATGTACGCCGCGTTCCCGGTATGGGAAAACTCCACCACCACAAAACCGTCGAACCAAAGGCAAAAGGCGCTGACCACTCCCCCGTGAAACTTGAGCGCCCGGGCAAGAGCAGCCTGAAGTTCAACCGGCAAGGCAGCCTTTCCCCGCTGGAGATTCTGGTATGCGGGCGGGTCTAGGACGCAGACCGTTCTCCGGATGGACTTGAGGTACCTGAGCCAGAATTCTTTTCGGGCGCTTTCCTTCATCGCTCTGTCGAAGAAGAAGTCCAGGTCCTCGCGTATCAGTTCCTCCAGAAACGCCTGGTACGCCGCCGGACTGCAGTCCCGGCGCGGCTGACTCAAGATCGAGGGCGATGCGGTCCCCTTCTCTTTGAATCGAGATCACGGGTCCCTCGAGCGAGGACGTACGGAGCCGAGACAGTGGTCACTCATCTGGACTGGCACTCTCCGTCCCTCCTCGTTCAAAGACCGATTCCCAGAAAAGCCTGCGATCCCGACGAGTCGCCGGACCTTCTCAAGTCGAACTCCCGTTCGCAAGATCGCCCGCGGCGTTGTGGGACTGCCCCGCGCCCTTACGGTTGCTTGCGATGGCGCGACGTCTCGGCTCGAGTGATGTAGATTTCGAGTGCATGGCGCGCGCACGCATTCCGATTCCCTTCGAGCAGGTGGCCGAGCTCTGCCGGGCGCACCACATCAAGAAGCTGTCGCTCTTCGGCTCGGTTCTCCGGGTCGACTTCCGGCCCGACAGTGACATCGATGTCCTTGTCGAATTCGAATCCGGGCAGCGGGTAGGGCTCTTCCTGCTGTCACGGATAGAGAGGGAGCTGGCGAAGCTGCTGGGTCGCCCCGTCGACCTAAAGACCGCGGGCTTCATTTCCCCTGACTTTCGCGCTGAGGTGCAGCGGGAGGCCGAGGTCGAGTATGTCGCGCCGTGACCCTGCGATTCTCATCCGACACATGTTGGATCATGCCCGGGAGGCCATTGCCCTCGCCGGGGGCAGGAGCCGCGTCGACCTGGCAAAGACGAGACTGCTTGAGCTGGCCCTCGTGCGGCTGGTCGAAATAGTCGGTGAGGCGGCCTCGCGCGTGCCGCCAGCCCAACGAGCCCAATATCCGGGGATCCCCTGGGAGGACGTGGTGGGGATGCGCAACCGACTCATCCACGGTTACGACTCGGTAGACCTCGATGTCCTTTGGAACACGGTTGTTGAAGACCTACCGCAGCTGGTCCAGGCGCTCGAGGGAACTCAGCCGACGCCGTAGAGGCGTTGGGAACGAACTCGTGCGCCCACAGTTGCGCGGGGCGCTCGCGGTTGGTAACGACGGCCCTTCGTGAGGCCTCTTCCCAGCGGCGTCGGACGGCTCGCTCGCGGCGCGATGGCCGGTGCGCTCGCGGGGTTCGGGCTATTCCTCTGGGAGGGAGCGGGAGCGCTGCGGGCCGGTGCCATCGGCTTCAACCTCGACGTGGAAGGGCCGTTCTCCGCCGTCCTGGCGGCCGTGCGCCCGGAACTCATTGCGTTGCTCGGGCGCGTGGCGCTCGCCTACGTGGCCGGCGGCGCTGCGCTCGGACTCTGCGCGGCCGTGCTGGCTCTCGTGTGGGCCTCGGGAACCCGCTGGACCTGGCGGCTGGCTTTCGCCGGTGAGCTCGTCGCGGTGGCGGTGCTGCTTGCTTGGGACAGGGCGATCGCGCGGCCAGCGCTGTTCGATGACGTGGCGGCGCTGCGAGGGACTCTCGCGTTCTTGGTCGGCTTCGGCGAGCCCTGGCACCCGCGCGCGGCCGCGCTGGCCTGGGTCGGGCTTCACGGGGCCGTGGCGGCCGTCGTCGCCGCGCGCGGACCGAGGGCTCGGGCGGGGCAGTGGCTTCTCCGGACGCGCTCGCCGCGCTTCCTGCTGCCTGGCGCGGCAGTCGCGGGAGCCGTCGGCATTGCGCTCTTCGTGCACGCCCGCCCGGTGCCTTCCCGCGCGCCGCTCACCGTCCTCATCGGCATCGACGCCTTTTGCCCCGACCGGCTTCGCGCCTACGGGGGCACGGGGGCCATCGCGCCGAACCTCGAGGCCTTCCTCGCCGACGCCACGCGCTTCGACGCGGCCTACACACCCATCGCCCAGACCGAGCCGGCCTACCGCAGCCTGCTCACGGCCCGGTGGCCGTCCGCCACCGGTGTGCGCTACCCGCTCACCGCCGAGGCCCGCTGGGCGGCGCTGCCGACCTTCCCAGCGTCACTGGCCGCCGCTGGTTGGCGCACCTCGTTCCAGACCGACTGCTCGCGCTTCAACTGGCAGGGAGAGAATTCTGGCTTCACGGTTCGGCGCCAGCCACCTCGGGGCGCGCTCAACTTCGCGCTCGAGAAGCTGCGCTTCCGCGCGCTTGGAGTCTTCGCCGACAACGCCGCCGGCACCGCGCTCTTGCCCGAGCTGATGGCGAACCGGGCGCTGGCGGGGCTCTACGATCCCTACGCCTACGCCCGCCGCCTGGTGGACGATCTCGCCGCCGACGCCGCGACCGGTCCGACGCTCTTCGCCTTCCACGCGACGGCGGCGCACTTCCCGGGCGACCCGGTCTACCCCTTCTACCGGCGCTTCGTGCCCACCTCGGCTCCCCTCGACCGTCGCCTGCGCATGGTGTTCTCGCCCATCGGCTCGGGCGGACAGAGGGCCGAGACGGGGTGGGGGAGGGCCGAGTCCGAGGCGCTCTACGACGAGCTGCTCGCCGAAGCCGACGCGCAGCTCGGCATCGTGCTCGAGGGCTTGCGCGCGCGCGGCCTGTACGAAGAGGCGACGGTCGTCGTCTTCTCGGACCACGGCGAGAGCTTCCACGCGGACAGTCCGGCAATCGCCGGGGCCACGCCCGTGCACGGCGCCCGGCTTTCCGACGAGGAGAATCGAATCCTCCTGGCGGTGAAGCTGCCGCAGAGCCGCCAGCCCCGGCCGCCGGCGCGGGTGGGCGCGCTCGTGCGCCTCATCGACCTGGGGCCCACGGTGCTCGACCTGGCCGGCGTGGCTCCGCTGCCGGGCGCCGACGGCGAGAGCCTGATGCCGCTGCTGCGCGGCGACGCGGCGCCACCCCGGCGGCTGTGCGCCGAGACCGGCTTCACCCACGCCAGCCCCGACGTCTTCGACCCGGGCCACGTCGCCGGAGCGCCCCGCAGCTTCGACGCCTACCGGGTGCGCCAAGACGGCGTGGTCGAGCTCGGGCCCGAGGCCCACGACGCGGTGATGCGCGAGAAGGACTTTGGCGCGACGGACGGGCGGAGCTGGTGGGTGCGCTCGCCCCGGAAGGACGGTACCGTGGCCGAACGCTGCACCGGCGCCTGTGACGACCCCACGTTGCCCGCCTGGCTGACCAAGGAAATGCAATGAGCGACCCGAGCGTCCAAGAACGCCACGCCCCGAAGAACGCCTGCTTTGGCTGCGGCCCTTCCAATTCGAAGGGGCTGCGCATTCGCAGCTTCGAGGCCGGCGACGCGCTGGTGGCCGAGTGGCAGCCCGAGAAACACCACGAGGCGTTCGAAGGGGTGCTCTCGGGCGGCATCATCGGCACCTTGCTCGATTGCCACTGCAACTGGACGGCCGCCATACACCTGATGAAGGCCCGGGGCGCGGCGAGCCCTCCGTGCACCGTCACCGCGGAGTACGCGGTGAAGCTCGTTCGCCCGTGCCCTACCGCGGGGCCGGTGTCGCTCTTCGCGAAGGTGGTCGAAGCCAAGGACGACCGGGCCGTCGTCGAAGGGACGCTCGAGGCCGAGGGCAAGGTGCGCGCCACCTGCCGGGGCACGTTCGTCGCCGTCGAGCCGGGCCACCCCGCCTACCATCGGTGGTAACCCGGCGATCGAGAATCGCGGCGGGTCGTCTAGAATCGTCCGCCTGTCCCGACTGACCTTCACCGCCTTGCTGCTCGCCGCCTGCTCCGGCCCGGGGTCGGGCGGGCCGTTCGCCCATCGTCGCGACGCGGTCGTCGGAGGCACCGATGACCCGAACGACAACAGCGTCTTCCTGCTCGATATGACTTTCGACACCACCGCCCGCACCGTCTGCTCGGCGGTGCTCATCGGGTCGCGAACACTGGCGACCGCGGCCCACTGCATCGACCCGGCCCGGCAGACCGGGGCGACGAGCGTCTTGATTCAGGCCACCCACACCATGGTCGCGTCTCAGGCCACCCTGGCCGAACGATTCGACGTGGTCAGCTCGCAGTTGCACCCGACCTGGGACCCCGCGGCCGCGGCCAGCCCCGATGACTTCGCGCTGCTCCTCTTGTCGTCCGCGCCCCCCGCCGTCATTCCGAGCGAGATCAACCGCGCCGGCCTCTCGGGCTTCACCGGGCAGACGATGCGCGCGGTCGGGTACGGCCGCACCTTGCCCGCGACGTCCGACAGCGGCACCCGCCGCGCGGTGGCCGTCCTGGTCACCAGCGACGACGTCAACCACATCTTCTTAGGCGCCTCGGGCACGGCCGGCATCTG
>JAHFDQ010000493.1 GCA_023248915.1 Archangiaceae bacterium
GACCCCTCGCGTCGACCAGGCGTCAAGCCGGGGCGCGGCAGTCGGCCTTGGCGCGGGGCCGCCGTGAACCGGAACTGCTCAGGCGGACCCTGGCCGCGGCCAGCCACGGCAGGAAGACGAGCCACGGAATCGCCGACGCGGGACTGCCCTGGCACCCGCACCCGACGCGCAGGTCGACGGCTGGCTGCGAAGGCTCGTCTGCCGGTCCGGCGTCGGTGGTCGCGCCGGCGTCGAGCGGGATTCCGGAGTCGCCGTCCGGGCCGCCGCCGTCAGTCCCGTCGAAGCCACCGTCGAGGTCGATTCCACCGTCGCCGGTCGCCCCAGCATCGGGTGCCGGACCTGCGTCACCCGCACCGCCGTCCGGAGCGCCGGCGTCATCGCCCGCGTCCGCACCCGCGTCCGCACCCGCGTCGGCTCCCGCGTCGGCTCCCGCGTCGGCGACCGTGAGGTCGATGGTGAAGCCGACCATCGCGCTCCGGGGGCTCCACGCGGCTTGGTACAGCGCAATCGCCTGGACGAGGTGCGAGCTCTGGGACAGGTCTGCTGTGGGCAGGTACGCGTAGAAACCTCCGTCGTCTGCCGTGACGCGCCCCAGCTCGGGCCCGTCGAGATAGAGAATGACCGTGCTGCCGGCGAACGCGCTGCCGCTCACCACCGGTCGCAGGTCGCCGACGACCGAGCCATCCTGCGGCGCGTCGATGGTGGGAGCCGGCGGACTGACGAAGCCGCCCGCGGGCTGCTCGACGATGCCCGAGTAGCCGCCGTCGCTGCTGGTCGGCGGAGTCGCTCCGTAGTTGGGCGCGTACACTGACGCAGCCGTGATGATGCCCGCGGCACCCGAGATGACCGAAACCGGGCAGGCCAGGCTCGTCCCTTGCAGCAGCACCCGGCCACCTCCGCCTCCGCCGCCCGGACCATGCGCTTCACTGGCGAAAAGCACGCTGCCGCCGTCACCGCCGACGGCGCTCACCTTCGTGCAGGCCGCGGCCGCGGCCAGGCGCAGGTACACGCTTCCGCCCGCACCGCCGGCGCCGGCGCCGTCGTTGGAAGTGCAGTTCTTCGCGGTGGCGCCGTTGGCCAGCACCTGGCCCGCGCCCGTGAGGCTTCCGGCCCGAATGAAGATGGCGCCACCTCCGGCGGCCCCCGCGGTACCCGCGCCGCTGTTGCCCTGCCCGGCGCCACCGCCACCCCCGAGCATCAGCCGGTCCAGCAGCGAGAGGACGACCGCACCGCCGCCTCGGCCTCCCACGTCGCGAGCCGTCTCTGCGATATTCGCGGTCCGGCCCCCCTGGCCTCCGGGCCCGCCGTTGGCGCCGCCGCCTCCTCCCGAGTTGTCGCAGACACCCCCACCGCCGCCGTTCATCACGTTTCCGTAGCCCGAGACATTCGGTCCGTACCTTCCCAACGCGATGCCTTCGCCCTTCTGCGCCCCCTGGGCCGGCGGCTCGTCGAGGCCGGTGCAGCCGCCTCCGCCGGGGCCATCGAGATACAGGCCGCCCCGAAACCCCTTTCCGATGGCGTCGAGGGACCCCGCGTTCGAGACGGCGCCCGTCGCCAAGAACGCGAGCACTCCTCCGCAACCGCCGTCCCACGCCGCCGGCGCCAGCTTGGTTCCCGCGGCAACCGTCACGCTGGTGTACTCGGGGACGGTGAGCACCTGTGTCTGAAGCGCGGGGAACGGGCGCACCAGCGGCTGGGTCAAGAGCAGCGCGCCCGCGTCCAGCGACGCGACGCGCGCCAATTCCCACAGCCCGACGCCGCTGTCGGCGAGGTCGAACGGCCCGGGGTCGCCGGAATCGGGCACGGGGAACGCGCCCGTCGTCCGCAGCACCATCACCAGGTCGAGCGGCGAGAACCCGGACGTGCCCGACACCCGAAGTTGGACATCGCCGGTCGCGCTCGCCTGGCTGAGGACGGCGTACGAGTTGATGCGGCCTCCGTCGGGCGCCGAGGTCAGCGCCCCGCGGTGACCGTCGCCCAGGCCGAACTGGTCGAGCTCGGCCCACGCGCTGGAGGCGTAGCCCGCGACCATGCCCACCGAGAGCAACGCGAGTCGCCGCATAGATTGCATCAAATCGCGCCGCTCGGGTAGAGGCAAACCTCACGGACCGAAACCTGTAGCCCCACGGGAGGCGAGGGCAGGGCTGGTCGGGCTCGCCGGCCCGAAACCGCGCGTGACGGTCCGCCGGGTTTACGGCATCTTGCCGCGCTCGGGTTCGGCGCTTCTCGCCGGGCCACCCGGACGGGAGCGCGCGAGTGAGCGCAGCGGTCGACCACTGGAAGGACGAGAAGCGGTCAGCCTACCTCTACCGCGAGGTGGCGGCAGCCGAGCACGGCACCCCGTTCGAGGCGCTCTTCGCCGCGCTCGCCGTCGAGGCCGAGCGGCAGGCGGGCCTGTGGGAGTCCGAGGTGCGGCGTGAGGGAGCCTCGGTGCCGGCGCGCTTCCGCCCCGAGGCGCGCGCGCGGGTCGTGGCCGCGCTGGTGCGGTGGCTCGGGCCGCGGCGCCTGAAGCCGGTGCTGGCGGCGATGAAGGTGCGCGGGCTGTCCGTCTATTCCGGGGCGCTGCCCTCGGGGCACGCCCTGCCCACGGCGGTCGAGGACGTCGGGCGCCGCCACCACGGCCCCGGCGGCGGAGGCAACCTGCGGGCGGCGGTGTTCGGCGCCACCGACGGCCTGGTGTCGAACGCCAGCCTCATCCTCGGTGTCTCCGGCGCTTCGGCCGAACCGCGCCTGGTGGCGCTCTCGGGAGTGGCGGGGCTCTTGGCCGGCGCCTTCTCGATGGCGGCGGGCGAGTACGTCTCGGTCCGTTCGCAGCGCGAGATGCTCGAGTACCAACTGGGCCTCGAGCGGGCCGAGCTGGCCGAGTACCCCGAGGCCGAGGCTGTCGAGCTGGCGCTCATCTATCGGTCGCGGGGGCTGTCCGAGGTCGAGGCCCGAGGCCTGGCCGAAAAGCTGCTCGCCAATCCCGAGCGGGGGCTCGAGACGCTCGCCCGCGAGGAGCTGGGAGTGAACCCGGCCGAGCTCGGGTCTCCGTGGGGCGCGGCACTCTCGTCCTTGGCGAGCTTCGCGGTCGGCGCCGCGGTGCCCTTGGTGCCCTTCTGGGTCACGGCGGGCCCCGGGGCTCTGGTGGTCACGCTCGCGGCCAGCGCGGTCGGCCTCTTGGCGCTGGGCGCGGCGACGAGCCTCTTCACCGGGCGCGGGGCGCTCCGGGGTGGGCTACGGCAGCTCGTCATCGGCGCCGCCGCTGGCACCGCGACGTACCTCATCGGGCGGCTGGTGGGAGTCACCCTGTCCTGACTCTGGCCCTGGCTCGGCGGACCTCAGCTGGGTGGGCGGCGACCCGGGGTCACGGCCGACAAGCTCGGATTCTTGAAGCGAAAATCCCAGGTTCGTGCCTTGCTAGTCATCACTGCCAGATGCCAGCGACCATTGAACGCGCACCCGCCCAGGGTGCTTCCGAGCGCGGGTTGCTCCTGTGCGTCGGGGGTGGGCTGGTGCTGTTCTTCCTTCCCGTCGACATTCTCGTTCACGGTTCCTTCTTCCCGAGCGCTCTTGTGCTGCGCCTGGTCTGGTGTGCCGGCCTCATCGCCTGTGGGGTCGCGCTTCCCCGAGTCGGCGAAGAGGCCGCGCGGGCGATTCTGACCCTGGCCACGGGAATCTCGCCGCTGTTCTTCGGAGCCCTCGTCGCGGTCGCGGGCGGCTTGGGCAACGCCGAATACTCGTGGCTGGTGGTGCTGCCGATGGTGTCGGTGGTGGTTTGCCAGGAAGAGCTCGGGGCCGTCGCGGCCACGTCGATTGTCGCGAACGGGGCGACGGCCGCTGTCGTCTGGTACCACCAAGGGACCTGGGCGGACCAGCTGCTGTGGGCCTTCCTGGTCGCCGGCGCCGGAATCGTCGCCGTCATCGCCTCGGCTGCCTACCGGCGGCGCATGCGAACCGAGGCCACGGCCCTGAAGTCCCGCAACGAGGCGCTCGAGAAGCTGGCCGCCAGCGAGGGGTTGCGGGCGCGGTCAGAGCGCCTGGCGGTGGTCGGGCGGCTGGCCGCGGGCGTGGCGCACGAAATCAACAACCCGCTCGCGTTCGTCACCGCCAACCTGGCGTGCCTCGAGTCCGAACAACTCCGGGCGAAGTCCTTGCCGGAAAGCGAGCTGACGGCGCTCCTGTCCGAGACGCGCCAGGGGGTCGAACGCATCAAGCGCATCGTGGACGACCTGCGCGTCTTCGCCCGCGACGAACCCGCGAAAGGCCAGTCATGCAGCGTCGCGGCGGTGGTGGACGAAGCGGTGCGCATGGCGTCGGTGAAGCTCAAGACCCTGGCCGAGGTGCGGGTCGAGCTCGCGCCCGAGCTGCCCGAGGTGCGGGTCGCGGCCCGACAGCTCTCACAGGCGTTGCTCAACGTGCTGATGAACGCCGCCGACGCGGTGGAACAGACGCGCGCCGAGCGGCCGCCGCAAGTGAGGGTGTCCGCCAGACCGCGCGAGGGGGCCGTGGCGCTGATAGTCGAGGACAACGGTCCGGGCATTCCCGAAGACCTGGTGGCGCGCCTCGGAGAGCCGTTCCTCACCACCAAGGGTCCGGGGCGTGGCACCGGGCTCGGCCTGGCCGTGTCGCGCGACTACCTCGAGCGGTTCGGCGCGAAGCTG
>JAHFDQ010000126.1 GCA_023248915.1 Archangiaceae bacterium
GCCGAGACGCCGCCGCGCACACCCGGCCCGCGACCGGCTGGGACGTCGGCGCGTACCAGGCCGACGGCGGGCCGCCGCCGGTCTGTCCATAGTTGCCGTCCCGGCGGCACGAAGCTTCTCTCGACGCCTGCTTCACCCTTCGTCAGGGACCGAAACCGGCCGCCGGACGCCCCAGCTTCCGCCAGGGGCCGGCATGTTCCAGCTCGCGCCAGCTCTCGAGCTTCGCGGGGAGCGGCGCAGCTCCGTAGACGAGCAGCTCGTCGAAGAAGGCGAGGCGTTCGGGCGGCTCGTCCCACAGGTCCGCCGGCACCGAGACTCCTTCCCGAAACCGCACCGGGTGGTGCTCGGCGTCGGCGAAGAAGTTGTGGCCGACCCCGCCCCACCGCGCGGTCCACCACTGGCCGAGGTGGTCGAGGTACACCTGCCGGCTGCCGAGCACTTCGCGCCCGACCAGCGACACGTACCCGTGGCGGCCCTTCGGCGGCGTCTGCACCATCGCGTCGAGCCCGTCCACGGCGCGGGCGAACCGCCAGTGGAAGAGCGCCGTCTGCGCCAGTGACGCAAGGCACAGGCCGACCAGGACGAACGGCAGGGGCTTCCACTCGGGCGGGCGCGCGACCAGCAGCGCCAGCATTCCCGCCAGCACCGGCAGCCGCACGCTGATGAGGAAGATGCCGGACAGCGTCTTCGGCGTCGCCAGGTAGAGCGCCAGCATCGCCGCCAGCATCACCGCCGGGCCGACCGGTTCCTTCCGCCAGCGGACCATGTACACGGCGGCGAAGAACGCGCCGATGACCAGCGGAACCAGCGCCGCGAGAGAACCCTCCGGGCGGTAGTTCTTGAAGAACCAGTTGAAGTGCGACGGCAAGTCGTAGACGGTGGCCGGCCACGGCCCCGGCGTCACCGCCCGGCCCGCCATCGACCACACCTTCGAGACCGACAGCAGCGCCGGCACGGCCAGCCCCAGCCCCAGCGCCTTGAGCGCGGGCAGGCGAGGCTTCTGGGTGAGCGCGAAGGCCCCCATGACGAAGCCCGTGGCGGCGAACGCGACCAGGTGCGACAGCAGCGTCGCCACGGCGCAGGCGTTCACCAGCAGTAACCACCGTGCCCGCGGCCGATCGAGGGCGCGCGCGAAGGTCGCGAGAGTGAGGAACGCGAGCGGCTGGGCGAAGAGCCCGGGCAAGAGCCCGTACCAGTACGAGATGTTGAACGCCAAAGGCAGGCCAAGCAGCACCGTCCAGTCCGGGCGCTTGAACGCGCGCGCCAGCGCCAGGTGCGACCAGGGGAAGAGCTGCAGCGCCGTCCACATCGCCAGTCGCGCGGCGAGCGCGCCGTTGGACACCAGCGCGACCGGAAGAAACAGCCAGAACGGCAGCCCGTACCCCAAGGGGACCTTCACCTCGTAGAGCTCGGCCACCGCCCTGTCACCGCGGACGAGGTTCGCCAGCGTCTCGAGTTGGGCGCCGTGGGCCGGCAGGTCGACGCACGGCGGAAAACCCCAGACGCACCAGGCGGTGAACGCCCCCCACGCCGCGAAGAGCGCGGGGAGGAAGAGGCGTTGGGCCCGGGGCGTCATGTCTCAGGAAAGAGCTTCGGAAAGAGGGCCTCGGCGCTGGCGATGGTCACCCGCAAGGACACCGGCCCCTTGGGAGTGGCGGAAGCGAGAATGCCGTTCTGCACCAGCCGAGCGAGCAGCTCGCGGGCAGATCGTTCCGGAAGTCCGGTGATTCGCTGCGCCTCTCCGCGGGCAAGCTCGCCGCGCAGGAGCACCTCCTCGAGCAGGGCCAGCGACCGGGGGGCCCAAGACTCTCGGGTGACGAGGACGCCGAGCCGCTCGACCAACCTGTCGAACCCGAACAGCTCGTTCATGAAGCGCAGTTGGTCGAGGCACGTTCCGAGAAACCAGGTCGCGAACCGTTCGAGACAGCGGGCCGACAGGTTGACTCGGCCGTCGAGATCGCCTTCGCGCGGGCTGTCGGCGAGGTCCATCATCGCCTTGTACTCGGTGCGGCTGGCCAACCCGCGCGCCAGGCCGCGGGAAACGGACCACAGCCCGTGCGCCCCGATTCCCGCGCGGTGGGCCATCGCATGGGACATCAGGCGGCTGACCCGGCCGTTTCCATCGGGGAAGGGGTGAATGTAATTCAGCCGATGGTGTGCCGCGGCGAGGCTGACCAGTTGCTCCGCGGGTCCCTGGCCCTCGGACCGAAAACGGCCTGCGAAGTAGCTCATGAGCTCGTCGACCCGGTCGCTCGCGGGTGGCTGATGACGGCCGACGGCGACGTCGTGTTGGGGAGACGACCGGAAACGCCCCGGTTCCATCCGGAAGGCGCGGTCGCCGGCTCCGATCGTCAACATCGACTCAGGAGCTCCCGCGTAGAACTCACGATGCAACCAGACGATGAAGTCGACCGAGGCGGGGTCGGCAAGCACGCCCGCGGCGGCCTGGCGGTCAATCTCTCGCTGCACTCGAATGTGAGCGGCAGCCTCGAGCTGCAGGTTGCGCCGGTCGGGCTGGCCGTCGAGATCGGCCCGGAGCGCGCGCTCGATGTCGCGCGGCCGCGTGTCGTGGCCCTCGATCAGGTTGCTGTAGTAGCAGTTCATCACCCGGACGAGGTCAGCGAGGCTCTCCGCCGTCCGCGAGTGGAGCCGCGAACCCAACACCCTCGCTTCCGCGGGCACCTGAGCCAGTTGGTCGGCGAGCTCGGGGCTAAAGCGATCGAGGCGGCAGGGTTCGATTCGGCCTGTGGTGTCGACGCCCATTCTCTGCCGATCTGGTTCCTGAGTAAGTTGCTGAAAGAATAGATGAAATCGTCCCGTCAGCGCTAATTCTGCCGATCTCTTCGCCGATCTTGGAGAGACTGCGTCACGGGATGAGCCGCGAGAACCGGAGCGTCAGCTCGCGGCGCCACCGCGCTCCACCGTGGGTTACAGCCAGGCGGCGCGCCTCGGCGGTCACCTCGGAGAGCTTCGCCGCCCCCATCGCCGGGCCGACATACGAGAAGGAATGCAGCACCTGGTCCAGCGCTTCGCCTTCCAGCAGGACTTCGTGGACGAAGCGCTCTTCTTCGATACGGGCGGCGCCGGTCGCGAGCGACAGCAGTTGCCGCAGCGCCCCCGGCGGGCGCGGTCGGGCTTTCCGGTTCACCTTAGCGAGCAGCGCGGACAGGGCCCGAAGGAACGGCGTGTCGGCGAAGGCCGTCTCGACGACCGCGCACACCCCGCCCGGGCGAAGCAACCGCGCGGCCTCGCGGCCCGTCAGCTCGGGGTCGACCCACTGAAGCGCCTCGCCCAGGAGCACCAAGTCGTAGGAAGCGGCGGCGAGCGGCGTCGCCTCGGCCGCGGAGTGGACCAGCTCGACGCCGCCCGAGCTGCCCAGGCCTGCCCGGAGCACGTCGAGCATCGCCCGGGCGGGCTCGACCGCGGCAACCTTCAGGCCGCGCGCGGCGAGCGGCAGCGCCAGGAAGCCGGTCCCCGCGCCGAGGTCGGCCACCCGGGCTCCTGCGCCTCCGGCGAGCTCGGCCAGCCGGTCGACCAACGCCTCGGGGTAGCCGGGGCGAGCGCGGTACGCGTCGGCGAGGCGGTTAAACACCCACCGGCCCTCGTCCTCCACCCGGGTTCCTCGACGGCCCATCAGAGGTGCGTCGCCGAGAGGTTGGCCTCCGGCGCCAGGTGACGCACCAGGCCGGCCAGCCCCGCGAGGCGGCGACCGGCTCGGCCCTTGGCCCACGGCGCGGCCGGCTCGATTCCCAGCTCGACGGTCGCCGGCTCGATGCCGCCGGGCCGGCGCCCGAGCACGCGCGCGCACACCCGCCTCAAGTCGACCAGGTCCGACAGGCTAATGCCCTCGGCGCGGAGGAGGTCCCCCGCGTAGGTGCCCCAGAGGCAGACCAGGTCGCTCGTCCTTGCGAAGGCCCTGAATCGCTCGAGCGCCAAGACGACGCGCTCGCCCCCGAGCAGCGCTTCGGCGGGCACCTCGAGGTGGCTCGGGGCATTCGGGGCCAGCGGCCTGCGGGGGGCGATGAGCGCCTCGAAGCGGCTGCCCGTCGCCGGGCGCTCGGCGACCAGGTGCATCAGCTCGGCCGGGCCCTTCACGGCGGTGCCGGGCCCGTGGGCGTTCCCCTCGGCGTAGAGCAGCACCACGTCGCCGGCGCCGGTGGTGAGCTCGGTCGGCACCGCGGGCGTGCGCGCCTGGCGGTGGCGCTTCCGCCGCGTGCGCGAAGGGCCTTCCCTCGCCGCCCGGTGCGCGAGCTGCCAGTCCACCATGCGCTCGAAGGGAGTCAGCATCGGCCGAAAGCGGTCCGGTTCACCCTCCAACCGGCCGAGCACACCCGCCACCGCCTCGATGGTCGACAGGCTCTGCTCGTCCGGTTCGCGCCGGATGCGGTAGTTGCCCGGCCGTTCGGGGGTGAACGAAAGGCGCGGCAGCGACCGGAGCAACCGGTTGCGCTCGAGCACCTTCTGCGCCTGAATCCAGGTGCCGTCGATGACCACCAGGGTGCGGGGGTGGCTTCCCAGCAACGAGGCGTCGACGGACTTCTCTCCGGGGAAGAGCACCACCGTCTCGCCCGCGGGCGCGGCCGCGAGCTCTTGCACCCGGGGGTCGGCGTCGAAGCTGACCCCCACGTGCAATTCGGAGTTCGGCAGCGCCAGGTGCGCCATGCGGCAGGTGCCCACGGCCACCGTCCGCTCTCGCGGGTGCTGGAGGAACACCACCCGGGTGCGGGTCGGAATCGACGGCACGAGCGCGCAGAAGCACACCGACTTCGGGCGGCGGCAGCGCAGGCAGGTGGCGCGGGGTTCCAACACCTGGGTTGAATACCAGCGAAGCCGCCAGGCGCGCGAGCCGCCCCCTCGCCCCGCCCCCCGGACGACCGGCGGACCACCGTTGGCCCTATGCACGTCGGCCCGATTGGGGTTATCAGCACCCCTTTCGCCTCGGAGGAAGCATGGTTCCTTCACTTACTACCGTCGTCAACGGCATCGAATTCGAGAACCCGTTCCTGCTCGGTTCGGGCCCGCCCGGCACCAACGCCAAGGTGATCGCCAAGAGCTACGACTTGGGCTGGGGCGGCATGGTCTGCAAGACGATCAGCCTCGACTCGAGCAAGGTGGTCAACACCGCGCCCCGCTACGGCAAGCTGCGGGCCCGTGAAGACGACAAGGTCATCTTGGGGTTCGAGAACATCGAGCTCATCTCCGACCGGCCGTTCGCCACCTGGCTCGACGAGCTGAAGCAGCTGAAGCAGAGCTACCCGAAGAAGGTCCTGGTCGCCTCGGTGATGGAAGAGTACCGGAAGGAGCCGTGGCAGGAGATTGTCCGGAGGGTGCAGGAGACCGGCGTCGACGCCTTCGAGCTGAACCTTTCCTGCCCCCACGGCATGCCCGAGCGGAAGATGGGCATGGCGATGGGCGAAGACCCCAGCATCGTCACCGAGGTGGTCGGCTGGGTGAAGGAGGTCTCGAAGATTCCGGTATGGGCGAAGATGACGCCCAACGTCGGCGACCCCACCCGGCCCGCCAAGGCCGCCGCCGCGGCCGGCGCCGATTGCCTGTCCACCATCAACACCATCCTCGCCATCATCGGCGTCGACTTGCGCACGCTGCGGCCGATGCCGACGGTCGAGGGGTACTCGGTGCCCGGCGGTTACTCGGGCCAGGCGGTGCGGCCGATCGCGCTCCGGCACGTGATGGAGATCGCCCGCGCCCTGCCCGGCGTGCCCATCTCGGGCATGGGCGGCATCGAGACCGGCTTCGACGCGGCCCAGTTCTTCCTGCTCGGAGCCCACACCGTGCAGGTGTGCACCGGCGCGATGCTGCAGGGGTACGAGATCATCTCGAAGATGAAGGAAGAGCTGGTGAAGGTGCTCACCGACCACCAGATGGAATCGGTCCGCGAATTGGTGGGCAAGAGCTTGCCGTACTTCACCACCCACGCCGACCTGGTCGAGCGCCAGCGAAAGGCCAAGGCCGCCAAGGTCGGCACCGCCCGCGACGCCGAGACGTGGAAGGGCGAGATCAAGAAAGAGACCGAGTCGCTGTCGTCGAACTAGCGAGCGGCACCAATGTCCCCAAGAACGAGCGGTCCGAAAACGCCCCAGAGGGGCGGTCTCCGCGCGAAGCGCTTCTTAGGGACATTCTTGCCGGGTGCGGTCGCGGCGCGGGTGGTTCATTGAACCTGTTGCTCCTTCGCGACGACGACTTCCTCTCCGACGGCACGGCTCGGCTGACCGGGCGGCGGCTGGTCCACGCCCGCGAGGTGCTGAAGGCCGGCGCGGGAGACACGCTGCGGGTCGGCCGCTGGGGCGGGAAGGTCGGCCTGGCGAAGGTGTTGCCGTCGGGCGCCGACGAGCTCCTCCTCGAGGTGACGCTCGATTCCGAACCGCCGCCGCGCGCCGGCATCGACCTGGTGCTCGCCCTGCCCCGCCCCAAGGCCCTGAAGAAGGTGCTGCCGGCGGTCGCCGCGCTTGGGGTGAACCGGCTCTTCCTGGTCAACGCCGCCCGAGTGGAGAAGAGCTACTTCGATTCGAAGTGGTTGGCTCCGTCGGCCGTCCAAGAGCTCTTCGACCTGGGGCTCGAGCAGGCGAAGGACACCGTGGCTCCCCAAGTCGAGCTGCGCGAGCGCTTTCGCCCCTTCGTCGAGGACGAGCTGGGCGCGCTCCTCTCGGCCACGCCGACGCGGATTGTCGCCCACCCGACGGCCCGCGAGCGCCTCGGCCCGCGGCCCGGCCCGGTCGCCCTGGCTCTCGGCCCCGAGGGCGGGTGGGTGCCCTTCGAGCTCGAGCTCCTGGCCGCCGCCGGCTTCACGCCCATCACCCTCGGCCCGCGCATCTTGAGGGTGGAAGTGGCGGTGCCGTACGCCCTCGGGGCTCTGTCGCGCTGACCTCCGGGACTTGTTAAGAGAACTCCGCCATGTCCAACGACCGTTCCGAGACCCCCGCCAAGGCCAGCCACGACACGCTGCCCCCCAAGGCCCTGCTCGACTTCATGATGACGAAGTGGAAGCCGGCGCTCGCGAAGCTTCCGAGTGAGCAGCCGAACGCGGCGACTTTCCGCGCCCGCCGCCGCGCCCTGTCCAAGCTGTTCCCGGGCGAGGCGCTCGTCATCCCCACCGGCCACGAGAAGCGCCGGGCCAACGACACCGTGTACCGGTTCCGCCCGGGGTCCGACTTCTACTACCTGACCGGCAACCTGGAACCCGACTGCGTGCTGGTGCTGGTGCCGAAGCCCGGCGGCGGCCACAACGACGTGCTCTTCGTAGAACCCAATCCCGGCCACTCTGACGCGACGTTCTTCACCGACCGTAACAAGGGCGAGCTGTGGGTGGGGCCGCGCCTGGGCGTCAGAGAGAGCCGCGCCCGCTTCGGGGTGGACGTCGCCCGGGGGCTGCCCGAGCTGGCCGGTTTCCTCGGCACTCTCCACGACGGCGGCAAGCTGCGCTGGCGCGCGGTGCGCACGCTGTCCGAGAAGGTAGACGCGCTGCTGCCCGACCAGGGCGAGCGCGACGGCAAGCTCGCCACCGCACTCTCCGAGCTGCGGCTGGTGAAGGACGCGCTCGAGCTGCGTGAGCTGTCGGCGGCCATCGCCGCCACGAAGCGCGGCTTCGAGGACGTCATCCGGTCCCTGAAGACGTCGCGGAACGAGCGCGAGGTCGAGGGAGTCTTCAACCTGCGCGCCCGGGTCGAGGGCAACGACGTCGGCTACAACACCATCGCCGCGTCGGGCGCCAACGCCTGCATCCTCCACTGGACGCGCAACGACGGCCCGGTGAAGAAGGGCGACCTGTTGCTGCTCGACGCCGGCATCGAGGGCAACTCGCTGTACACCGCCGACATCACCCGCACCCTGCCGGTGTCGGGCCGCTTCACGCCGGCGCAGCGCGACCTGTACTCGCTGGTGGCCGACGCCCAGGCCGCGGCGATGGACGTCATCCGGCCTGGAGCCGACTTCATGGACCCTCACCGCGCCGCGATGCGGGTGCTGGCCCACGGGCTCGAGCTGTTGGGCATACTCCCCTTCCCCGCCGAAGAGGCGCTGAAGGAAGAGAACCAGTTCTACAAGCGCTACTCGCTGCACAACACCAGCCACATGCTGGGCCTCGACGTGCATGACTGCGCCCAGGCCCGCGCCGAGGCCTACAAGCAAGGAAGGCTCAAGGTGGGCATGGTGTTCACCGTCGAGCCGGGCCTGTACTTCCAGCTCGACGACCTGAGCGTCCCGGCGCGCTTCCGGGGCATCGGAATTCGCATCGAGGACAACGTCGTCGTCACCGAGCAGGGGTATCGGAACCTCTCGCTCGACATCCCGCGAGGGACCGGCGAGGTGGAAGCGTGGATGGCGAAGGTGTGGCGCGCCAAGCGGTCCTGACGCCTCAGCGCAGGTCTTCGTAGAACTGCCGCGGCTCGGTGCTGTCGTCGTCCACGACGGTGAAGTGGATGTTGCCCACCTCGCGCCCGTCGTCGGTCTCGACGTTCACCTTCCACTCGCCGGGCGTGTAGTTCTGCTTGTAGGCGATGCCGCGCCAGCCTTCCTCGCCGCCGCCGTAGATGGTGAGCGGAATGGCGTCGGTGCCCGTCCAACCCGCCTTGGGGTTCTTCCACGCCCAGCGCACCATCAGGGCGTCCCGGAAGTGGCGCGGCGCGAAGACGCGCACGAAGCAATAGACGCGGTCGCCGGGGCGGGCGTGGAACACCTGGTCGCCGTGTTCCCAGAAGCGCCAGGGCGGCCGCTGGTGCGTCAGCCGCGCCTCGACCGCTTCCTTCTGGACGTCGTGGTAAATGCCAATCCACTTCAGGGACAGGGGCACCGGCGGCACCACGTGCAGGAAGTACAGGCCGACCAGCGAAGCTTGCACCACCAGCCCCGGCAGCACCGCCCGCCGGAAGCCCCAGCCCGGGTCGCGCGTCCACCAGGCCGTCAGCCGCCACAGGGCCAGCGTCACGGCGCACCCCACCGCCACCGCCGCCAGGAAGAGCCAAGCCGAGAGGAACCCCGCCAGCACCGGCAGCAGGTACGAGAAGTACGAGGTGATGGCGAAGCCGAGCAACGCCATGCGCATCAGCGGGCCGAGCTTGCGGAAGCGCGGAGACTCGTTGGCGAGCAGCACCGCGCACAGCGCCGCCATGAACAAGAGCGCGAAGATGCCCGACGACGCCTTGAAGTAGAAGACGAGGAAGGCGTTCAAGAGCGTGCCGAAGAGGAAGTGAATCACCTCGTGGCGGAAGTGCAGCGCCTTGCCCCACAGCCCTTTCGCCTCGTGGCCCGCGACCGAGTAGTGGTGGTCGGCCGCCAGGAAGAAGGTGAGCAGGAACAGGTAGCTGCCCTGGTGAATCAGCATCGGCCGGCTGTCGATGCGCTCGAGCAGCAACAGGTCGAAGCAGAAGCCGCCCGCGAAGAACACCACCGTCTCGAGCTGCTTGTGGCGCGCGCGCCAGGCGGTCACCCGGCCGCCGAGCGTCAGGGGCGCGGCTTCGGCGTGGGGTGTCGGGGCCGGGTCCATCAGGGCGGGTGTACCCGCCGGCACCGGGTCCGGCAAGCGCGAAGCCCTGGGCTACGAGTAGCGGTCGTCCCGCCAGGGGTGGGCCGAGTTGCTATAGCCGCGCTCTTCCCAGAAGCCGGGGCGGTCCGCCGTCAGCACCTCGAGCCGGCTCACCCACTTCGAGCCCTTCCATGCGTAGAGCTGCGGGGTGATGAGCCGCACCGGCCCGCCGTGTTCTCGCGGCAGAGGCCGGCCCTCGAAGGTGTGCACAAGGAGGACGTCGTCCTTCAGCGCCTCTTCGAGCGGCAGGTTGGTGGAGTAGCCGTCGTAGCCGTGCACCATCAGGTGCGTCGCCCCTGCGTGAGGGTGCGCGGCGGCCAGGACCTCGGAGAGCCGCACGCCGCGCCAGGTGGCGTCCATCAGGCTCCAGGTTGTGACGCAGTGGAAGTCGCTGACGTCTTCGGTCTGGGGGAGCGCCTGGAAGTCCACCCAGTCGAGCGCAAGGGGAGCTTCGACCGCCCCGTCCACCGTCAGCCGCCACTCGGCCTGTGCCACCTCGGGGTGCACCCCCAGGTCGAGCACGGGCCAGTCCTTGGCCAGGTGCTGTCCGGGCGGCAGCTTGGGCATGCCGTGGCGGTTGGGCGGCCCGCTGCCCATCGGTCGGGCGTCGGCCAGTCCCGGGCTGGCGTGCATCTTGGCGAGGAAGCGCTCGCGCAGCTTCAACCTCGCCTCGACGATGCGTTGCTTTGGGCCGTCCGCCATCGCCTTCTAGTTAACCCCGCCGCCGCGCAGCAGCATGGACGGGTCGAACCCCATGCCGCGAACGGTCGCTTCCCACAGCTCGCCCGGGTCGCCCTCGAGGGCGGGCTTCGCCGCGGCCTCGGTGAAGAGCCATGCCCCTTCCGACAGTTCGCGCTCTATCTGCTTGGGGCCCCAGCCCGAGTAGCCCAGGCAGAAGCGCACGTGCACCAGCGCCGAGGCGTCCTGCAACAGCGGCGTCAGCGCGTCCACCGTCACCGACAGGTACAGCCCGGGCACCACCTCGTGGCGTTCTTTCACCTTCTGCGAGTCGTGGAGCACGAAGCCGCGGTAGGGGTCGACCGGCCCGCCGACGAAGACCGCCTCGGACGCGCGGGTGTCGGCGACCGTCAGGTTTTGAACGCCGGCGAGCTCTTTCAGCGTGATGGGAGCGGCCCGGTTGATGACCAGGCCCATCGCTCCACCTTCGCTGTGCTCAATCATCAAGACGACGGTCCGCTGGAAGTTGGGGTCTCCCAGTTGCGGCATGGCGATGAGGAAGCCGGGGGCGAGGGCTTTCACAGGACAAGCATGAGGCCGCGCGGGGTCGGTGCGCAACCGGAGTCGGGTGACGCGCCGGGCCTCGACTTCGGCCCTCGATACGCCTTCTCAGCTCGGTTGCGGCGTCGCTTCGACCGGCTTGGTCTCGACCGGCGCGGGCGCGGGCCGCTTCAGGAACTGGTCGGGGTGCTCGAGCAGCAGCGCCTCTCTCAGCACGTCGTCGACGAACTCGACCGGCACCAGCCGCATGGCGTTGCGAATGCGCTTGGGGATTTCCTTCAGGTCCTTCCGGTTCTCTTCGGGGAACAGCACCGTCTTCATGCCGGCGCGGTGGGCGGCGAGCACCTTCTCCTTCAGCCCGCCGATCGGCAGCACCCGCCCGCGAAGTGTAATCTCCCCGGTCATCGCCACGTCGCGCCGGACCGGAATGCGCGTCAGCGCCGAGACCACGGCGGTGGCGAGCGTCACGCCCGCCGACGGCCCGTCCTTCGGAATCGCGCCTTCGGGCACGTGCAGGTGCACGTCGAGCGTCTCGGAGAACTTCTTGTCGATGCCGAACCGCTCGGCCCGGGCGCGCACGTAGGACATCGCGGCCTGCGCCGATTCCTGCATCACCTCGCCCAGCTTGCCGGTGATGATCAGCTTGCCCTTACCCGGCATCACCGTCGCCTCGGTGGTGAGGGTGTCGCCGCCGGTGTCCATCACCGCCAGGCCGGTGACGATGCCCACCTGGTCTTCGTTCTCCTTGGTGCCGTGGCGGTACTTCGGAACGCCGAGAAACTTGCGGGCCAGCTTCCGGTTGACCGCCACGTCGCGCTTGCCGTTCTTCACCACGTCGCGCGCCACTTTTCGGAAGATGGACGCCAGCTCGCGCTCGAGCGACCGGACCCCGGACTCGCGGGTGTAGCGGTTGATGATTGTCTTCACCGCGAGGTTGCTGACCCCGACCTTCACGTCGGCCAGCCCGTTCGCCTCGCGCTGCTTCGGAATCAGGTACCTGCGGGCGATCGACAGCTTCTCCATCTCGGTGTAGCCGGCGATGCGGATGATTTCCATGCGGTCCTGCAGCGGCGCAGGAATGTTGTGCATGGTGTTGGCGGTGCAGATGAACATCACCTTCGACAAGTCGTAGTCGAGGTCGAGGTAGTGGTCGCTGAAGGTGTGGTTCTGCTCGGGGTCGAGCACCTCGAGCAGCGCCGACGACGGGTCGCCGCGGAAGTCGGTCGACATCTTGTCGACCTCGTCGAGCAGGAACACCGGGTTGTTCGACCCGGCCTTCTTCAGGGACTGAATCAGCTTGCCCGGCATCGCGCCGATGTAGGTGCGCCGGTGGCCGCGAATCTCGGCCTCGTCGCGCACGCCGCCCAGGGAAAGCCTCACGAACTTGCGGCCGGTGGCCCTCGCGATCGACTTGGCCAGCGATGTCTTGCCCACGCCCGGAGGCCCGACGAAGCAGAGGATGGGCCCTTTCAGCTTCTGCACCAGCGCCTGCACCGCCAGGTACTCGAGGATGCGCTCCTTCACCTTCTCCAGGCCGTAGTGGTCTTCATCGAGCACCTTCTCGGCCTCGGTGACGTCGTTGCGGTCCTTGGTCTCTTCGTACCAGGGCAGCCCTAGAATCCAGTCGATGTAGTTGCGCACGACGGTCGC